>CAZFFB010000157.1:0-5563 GCA_964517735.1 uncultured Pseudomonas sp. | reverse complement strand
ACCTTGAAGGCATGGCTGCCGCCGCGCTCTTCCCAGGTGATCGACAGGCGCTCGATGGTCATGGTCAGGATCACCATCGGGAACAGCGCCACCGACAGACCACGCTCCAGGCCAAGCTTGTGGCTGAACAGGCTGATCACCGCGATCAGCACCACCACGAAGGTCAGTACCACCGACAGGCGCGGCAGCATCTGCAGCTTGAGGTGTTCGAGGTAGGAGCGCAGCGACAGGCCCAGTGCGGTGATGATGGTGAACAGCACGATACCAAAGCCCAGCTGGGTCTCGCGGAAGGCGAGGGCGATCAGCACCGGGGTGAAGGTGCCGAGGGTCTGCAGGCCACCGAGATTGCGCAGGATCAGGATCACCAGCACGCCGATCGGGATCATGATCATGATCTGGTAGGTCTGCTGGGTCTGCAGCGGCAGGCCGTACAGCGAGTATTCCAGCACGCTCGAGTTGGCCGCCGCATCGCTCTGTTCAGCCAGGCGCAGGGCATTGAGTTCGTTGGTGTTGAGGGTGAAGGTGACCTGAGCCTGGCGACCGCCCTCGACCTCGATCAGCTCGCCGTTGCCCAGCCACCAGATCAGCCGGTCGGCAGGCAGGCCCTGCTGGCCGTTTTCCGGGTTGAAGTACAGCCACTTCTCGCCATTGAAGCTGCGCAGCCACAGCTCCGGGGTCTGGGTCTGGTCAGCGACCAGGCGGATGGTATGGACCTGCTCGAGGGGAACGCGGGCCTGGGAGAGCAAAAGGTCGGCGACTTCAGCGCGGCGGCGTACCGAGGTGTCGCTGCCCAGCAGCAGCTTGACGTTGTCATCGGTGAGGTTGTTGACGCGCTTGATGGTCTCGCTGACAAAGGTCTCGATATCGGCCGAATGCTGGCGGATCGGGGCGAGGAGTGCCTCGGCGGCAATCTTCTCCGGACCTTCGATGGGCAGGCTCTCGCGGTAGACCGAGCCCTTTTCCGCACTGCGTTCGCTGGCAAAGCGCTGGGTCAGCACCATGCGGTAATACAGGGTCTGCTTGCCGCTGGCCCGGCGTGCCGACCAGGTGACCCGGCGATTGCCGTCCACCGTGTTGACGTTCACCCCATAGTTGTTGGAGATGAAGCTCTCGTTGAGGCTGACGAAATTCTGCCCAAGCGGCGGAATGTACATCTGGACCTTGAGCGGGCTGCGCGGGTTGGCCTGAAGCTCGACCTTGGCGTCGATGTTCCAGACGTTGTCCGTCTCGGCCTCGGTGACCGGGATGCCGAGCACAAAGATCTGATAGGCAGTGATCAGTGCCCCCAGGCTCACCAGGATGATGATGAGAACCTTCAGGTGCAGGTTGAGGGAACGCATGGGTGTTTACTCGTCAGCAGAAGCAGCGGAAGTGCAGCTGGGCTGGCCAGCCGTTTTGGAAATGCTGGGATCGACCAGCGCGCTGAACAGGGTCAGGGCATCTGAGCCGAGCAGTAACGGATAGGCGAAGGCGCTGCGGTCGGTCAGATTGACCTCGATGATGCGCGATTGTTCACCCATGCAGACCTGCAGATGAATGACCGGACGCGGCGTATAGCTCTTGTCCTCGTCCGCATCGATATCGCCCGCGCGCCGCTTGATGCGGCTGATGCGGGCCAGCGGTTTCTCGATCACCTGCTGCTCATGGCCAGCAATACCAAGGTTGAAGCGCACCCAGCTGGTGCCGTTGCGCCGAAAGCGCTCGATATTGAATGCGCTGAGGGAGGCGGTCTGGGCACCGGTATCAAGCTTTGCCATCACAGTGACATCAAGTTCGCGCAGATATACCGCTTCGCTCAGGCCATGGATGAACTTTTCGGCGGCCTGTAGCAGACCGCCCGGCAGCAAGAGGCCGAGCAGCAGGATGAGAAGCGGGCGTTTCATCAAGAAGTATCCGTACCTGGCGGGTGGGCGGGGCTGATACGCGCTGGGGCGCGGCGGGCCTTTTGTACTGGCACGGATTCTAGCACGCAGGTTCTGCGGGCTGCGACTGGCGCCAACCGGTGTGGCTGGCATGCGCTGGATAGCGCGATGGCTGCTCGATTGTCGACAATCGTCTAATGGGTTTGACGGTTTTTTGCCCATAGATTACTTTCATGATTCATCGCTGCTGAGGATGTGTCGACAATCATGCGTGAAGCCCTCGAAGAAGTCCCCTTTGCCGAGCAGGAGTCCGCTACGCTGGCCGAGCATGTATTTCGCAGCATCCAGTCGGCCATCGTGCGCGGTGAAATTGCGCCGGGCAGCAAGATATCCGAGCCTGAGCTGGCGCGGGCCTATGGCATCAGTCGCGGTCCGCTGCGCGAGGCGATCCATCGCCTTGAAGGACAGCGCCTGCTGGTGCGGGTACCGCATGCCGGTGCCCGCGTGGTATCGCTGACCCCTCAGGAGCTGCTGGAGCTTTATGAGATCCGCGAGTCACTGGAGGGCATGGCCTGCCGTCTGGCCGCTGAGCGCATGAGCCTTGCCGAAATCGATGAGCTGCGCCGGGTGCTGGACACCCATGAGCGTGACGAGGCCTTCAAGGCGGGTCGTGGCTACTATCAGCAAGAGGGCGATTTCGATTTTCACTACCGGATCATTCAGGGCAGCGGCAACCGCACGCTGAGCAACCTGTTGTGCAATGAGCTGTATCAGTTGGTGCGCATGTACCGCATCCAGTTTTCCGGCGTGCCGAACCGGCCGCGTCAAGCGTTCAACGAGCACCACCGCATCCTGGATGCCATCGTCGAGCGCGATGGCGAATTGGCTGAGCTGTTGATGCGCCGCCATATCGCCGCCTCCAAACGCAATATCGAGCGTCATTATCAGGACGTTTCCCCAAAGAACGCCAAGCCACGAGGTAAGTCATGAGCCACAAGACCCCCGGTCAGAAGTTCCGTGAAGCCATCGCCAGCGAATCGCCGCTGCAGGTGATCGGTGCCATCAATGCCAACCATGCGCTGCTGGCCAAGCGTGCCGGTTTCAAGGCGCTGTATCTCTCGGGGGGCGGCGTGGCGGCGGGCTCGCTGGGTCTGCCGGATCTTGGCATCAATACCCTGGATGACGTGCTGACTGATGTGCGCCGCATCACCGATGTCTGCGATCTGCCGCTGCTGGTGGATATCGACACCGGTTTTGGTCCCAGCGCCTTCAATATCGAGCGCACCGTCAAGAGCCTGATCAAGGCGGGCGCTGCGGCTGCCCATATCGAGGATCAGGTCGGTGCCAAGCGCTGCGGCCATCGTCCGGGCAAGGAAATTGTCTCCACCGAGGAGATGGTTGACCGGGTGCGCGCGGCTGCCGATGCCAAGACCGATCCAGACTTCTTCCTGATTGCCCGCACCGATGCCATCCAGGCTGAGGGCGTTGATGCGGCCATCGAGCGCTGCCTGCGTTATGTCGAGGCCGGTGCCGACGGCATCTTCGCTGAAGCCGCCTACGATCTGCCGACCTACCAGCGCTTTGTCGAAGCGCTCAAGGTGCCGGTGCTGGCCAACATCACCGAGTTCGGCGCGACGCCGCTGTTCAGTCGTGATGAGCTGGCTTCGGTCGGCGTGGCGATCCAGCTCTATCCGCTGTCAGCCTTCCGGGCGGCCAACAAGGCAGCCGAGGCGATCTACACCGCGATCCGTCGCGATGGCCACCAGAAAGCGGTCATCGACCTGATGCAGACTCGTGTCGAACTGTACGACCGCATCGGCTATCACGCGTTCGAACAGAAGCTCGACGCCCTGTTCGCCCAGAAGAAGCAGGGTTGACTGACCGGTGGCTGCACCCGCGCAGGCGGGTGCAGCCATCCCATACTGTATCCGTGAAGAAATCCAATAAACGAGGACCGATGCAATGGCTGAAGGTAAAGTGCTCACTGGTGCCGGTCTGCGTGGCCAGATTGCTGGCCAGACGGCCCTGTCCACCGTCGGCAAGGCCGGCGCCGGCCTGACCTACCGCGGCTACGACGTCCGCGAGCTGGCCAAGGACTGCCTGTTCGAGGAAGTCGCCTACCTGCTGTTCTACGGCGAGCTGCCCACCCAGGCCCAGCTGGACGGCTACCTGACCCAGCTGCAGACCCAGCGCGATCTGCCCCAGGCCCTCAAGGAAGTGCTAGAGCGCATTCCGGCCAGCGCCCACCCGATGGACGTGATGCGCACCGGCTGCTCGATGCTCGGTAACCTGGAGCCTGAGGAGAGCTTCGAGCAGCAGCTCGACAAGGCCAACCGCCTGATGGCCGCCTTCCCAGCGATCATGTGCTACTGGTACCGCTTCAGCCACGAAGGCGTGCGCATCGACTGCACCAGCGACGCGCCGGACCTGGGCAGCCACTTCCTGACCCTGCTGCACGGCAAGGCGCCGAGCGAGCTGCACCGCAAGGTGATGAACGTGTCGCTGATTCTCTACGCGGAGCACGAGTTCAACGCTTCGACCTTCACCGCCCGCGTCTGCGCCTCGACCCTGTCCGACCTGTTCTCCTGCATCACCGGCGCGATCGGCTCGCTGCGCGGCCCGCTGCACGGCGGCGCCAACGAGGCGGCGATGGAGATGATCGAGAAGTTCGCCACCCCCGAGGAGGCCACCGAAGGCACCCTGGCCATGCTGGCGCGCAAGGACAAGATCATGGGCTTCGGTCACGCCATCTACAGCGTCTCCGACCCGCGCAACGAGGTGATCAAGGGCTGGTCCAAGCTGCTCGCCGAGGAAGTCGGTGACACCGTACTGTTCCCGGTTTCCGAGGCCATCGACAAGGTCATGTGGGAGCAGAAGAAGCTGTTCCCCAACGCCGACTTCTACCACGCGTCCGCCTACAACTTCATGGGCATCCCGACCAAGCTGTTTACCCCGATCTTCGTCTGCTCGCGGGTTACCGGCTGGGCGTCCCATGTGTTCGAGCAGCGCGCCAACAACCGCATCATCCGTCCGAGCGCCGAGTACATCGGCGTCGAGCAGCGTCCGGTTCCGCCGATCGCCGCACGCTGATCCCGCGCAGGGAGGCCCCTTACGAGGGGGCCTCCCTTGTGCGTTCCTCGAAGACCCCCTCCGATCGCCACCCGATTGAGTTCCTGCCCGATGAATACTGAATATCGCAAAGCCCTGGCCGGCACCGACCTGGACTACTTCGACACCCGCGCGGCGGTTGAGGCCATCGCCCCCGGCGCCTACGACAAGCTGCCCTACACCTCCCGCGTGCTGGCCGAGCAGCTGGTGCGCCGCTGCGAGCCGGACCTGCTGACCGACTCGCTGAAGCAGATCATCGAGCGCAAGCGTGACCTGGACTTCCCGTGGTACCCGGCCCGCGTGGTCTGCCACGACATCCTCGGTCAGACCGCGCTGGTCGACCTGGCCGGCCTGCGCGATGCGATTGCCGAGCAGGGCGGCGACCCGGCCAAGGTCAACCCGGTGGTGCCGACCCAGCTGATCGTCGACCACTCGCTGGCCGTCGAGTACGCCGGCTTCGATCCGGATGCCTTCGAGAAGAACCGTGCCGTCGAGGAGCGCCGCAACGAGGACCGCTTCCACTTCATCGAGTGGACCAAGACCGCTTTCAAGAACGTCGACGTGATTCCGGCCGGCAACGGCATCATGCACCA
>CAZFFB010000156.1:0-5566 GCA_964517735.1 uncultured Pseudomonas sp. | reverse complement strand
GGGCGCCGGCCAGCCCCCACAGCGGCGTCTGCAGCAGCTGCGAGCGCTGCATCAGGGTGTGGTAGCGCAGACCGAACCAGCTGCGCGGGTCGATCTGCCCGGCAAACAGACGATCGCTGGCCAGACGAAACTGGATGAAGTTGGACAGCTGGGTTTCCGGCAGCACGTGGCTGTTACTGTCACTGTCGATGCCGTGATAGACCAGTAGGCCGTCGATATCCTCGACGCTCTGCACCGTCATCTTCCAGCCTTCGAAATGGGTGATTTCATCCCCCGGGGCAAAGCGCACGCGGGTCAGCGGGGCATTGCGCAGTGCGTACTGGCGGGTATCACCGGTGGCCGGGTAGAGCACCGTGAGCAGGCGACCGTCCTGGGCGAGGATGGTGCCAAGGCCCAGCTCGGCCTCGCTGTCGCTGATCCAGCGTTGTCCCGGTTGATACTGCTGCGCCATGCCTGTCTCCCGCGATGAAATAGAGCGCCTATGGTAACGGAACTGCCCGGGCAGACCCAAGGCAGCGACAGGCTGGCGACTGTTCAGCGGCGCCTTCGGGCGGCATGATGGGCGGCGCATCATCTCGATCTATTCCGGAGCCTGCCAGCATGAGCGATGACACACCGATCGATTTCGCGGCCGAGCGCGAGCGGCGCATTCATGACCTGTACGAGCGGCGTCTGCTGGAGGTGCGCAAGGCCTTTGAGCAGGCCCTGCCGCTGGCGGCCAAGCCTGCGCGCCGCCCCCGCAAGAAGCGCTGAGGCGCGGTCTGCCGCCAAGGCAGACATTTGTTGACCAGGATCAATGGACGCTGGCACGAATCAGCTAATCTTGAGTCCAGTTACGGTCAATGACCCGCAGGGGGTGCAGCATGTTTATGGACGAAGTGGTATTTGCAGGACTGCTGATTGTCGTCCTGACCGCATCCTTCCTTGGTGGTTTTGCCTATTTCATCTGGAAGGACGCCCACAAGAAGCGCAAGCCCTGAGGGCATCCTTCAAGAGCACGAGCACGCAAGGCATTTCAGGCGACTTCGGTCGCCTTTTTTTATGCGCGCTGCAGCGTACTGCAGCGCGCCATGTCGCAAGGCTCAGCCCACCTGGATCGGCGGCAGGGCGGTCAGTTCCAGGCGCAGCTTGTCCTGCGGGGCCAGTACCTCGGCTTCACCCTCGACCACGGCCTTGTTCTGGGCATTGAGCACCCGGGTGGCGATACGCACGCGCTGCTTGGGCAGCTTCTCCAGCACTTCAAGCTCGATACGCAGGCTGTCACCCAGCTTGACCGGACGCAGGAAGCGCAGGTTCTGCCCCAGGTAGATGCTGCCAGGCCCTGGCAGGGTGCCGGCAATGGCTGCGCTGATCAGTGCCCCGGTGAGCATGCCGTGGGCAATACGTGCCTTGAAGGGCGTGCCGGCGGCGTAGTGGTCATCCAGATGCACCGGATTGCGATCACCGGAGACTTCGGCAAACAGCTGGACATCGCGTTCGCTGACCGTACGTTCTAGGCTGGCGCGCTGGCCGACCTGCAGTTCGTCGTAGGGAATGTTCTCGACCAGGCTCATGGGCTGGACTCCTTGGCAGCAGGGTTGAAGGCGGGGCAGCGCAGGGCGCGGCGGGCGCTAAGGTAGCAGGATTGGCGGCACGCGGCAGCGTCGCCAGGCAGGGCGCACTGCCTGCGCCGAGCTGGTATTCTCGACCGAAAGCGACTGTGCACTTGCACTCATGGCCCGCGCGCGGGCACTGCCGTGGATGTCAGGGGAGGAATGCCCATGGATGCGAACTTCTGGGCCGACAAATACCCACCGGGAATCGCCACCTCGATCGATCCTGATCGCTTCACCTGCATTGCCAGCCTGTTCCGCGAGGCCTGTCGGCGCTTTGCCGACCGGCCAGCCTTCAGCGGCCTCGGCCACACCCTGAGCTATGCCGAGCTTGAGCGCCAGTCCGCCGCCTTTGCTGCCTGGCTGCAGGAGTACACCGACCTGCAGCCGGGGGATCGCATCGCCATCCAGCTGCCCAACCTGCTGCAGTTTCCGGTCGTGGTGTTCGGTGCCCTGCGTGCCGGCCTGGTGGTGGTCAACACCAACCCGCTCTATACCGCCCGCGAGATGGAGCACCAGTTCTGTGACTCCGGCGCCCGTGCGCTGGTCTGTCTGGCCAACATGGCGCACCTGGCCGAAGCGGTGCTGCCGAAGACGCAGATCCGCCATGTGGTGGTCACCCAGGTCGGCGACCTGCTGCCCAGACCGCGGCGCTGGCTGGTCAATGCCGTGGTGCGTCATGTGCGCAAGATGGTGCCGCCTTATCGGCTGCCCCAGGCGGTTGATCTGCCGACTGCCCTGGCCCGCGGACGCGGGCGGACACTGCGCGAGCATCAGGCTGCCAGCAGCGATGTCGCGGTGCTGCAGTACACCGGGGGTACCACCGGGGTGGCCAAGGGAGCGATGCTCACCCACCGCAACCTGATCGCCAACATGCTGCAGTGCCAGGCCCTGATGGCTCACAACCTTGAGGAGGGCACAGAGACCATCATTGCGCCCCTGCCGCTCTATCACATCTACGCCTTCACCTTCCATTGCCTGGCCATGGTGCTGACCGGCAACCATAACGTGCTGATCAGCAATCCCCGCGACTTGCCGGCCATGCTGACCGAGCTGCGGCGCTGGCGCTTCAGCGGTTTTGTCGGCCTTAATACCCTGTTCATCGCCCTTTGCGAGCAGCCGGTGTTTCGCATGCTCGATTTCTCCGCCCTCAAGCTGACCCTGTCCGGCGGCATGGCCCTGCAGCCACGAGTCGCCGAGCGCTGGCAGGCGATCACCGGCTGCGTGATCTGCGAGGGCTATGGTCTGACCGAAACCAGTCCGGTGGTCTCGGTCAATCCGATCCAGGCGATCCGCCCCGGCACCATCGGTCTGCCGATGCCGGCGACCCGCTGCAAGGTGGTCGATGAGACCGGGCAGGAGCTGGGTCTTGGGGTGGCGGGCGAGCTGTGCGTGCCGGGGCCGCAGGTGAGGAAAGGCGAGGGGCAGCGCGAGGAGGCCACCGCCGAGGTGCTGGACGCCGAGGGCTGGCTCAGGACCGGCGACATCGCGGTGATCGACGCCGATGGCTACCTGCGTCTGGTCGATCGCAAGAAGGACATGATCCTGGTCTCGGGCTTCAACGTGTATCCCAACGAGCTGGAGGAGGTGCTGGCCAGCCTGCCGGGCGTACGCCAGGCGGCGGCGATCGGTGAGCCCGACTCGCGGACCGGCGAGTCGATCCGCGTGTTCGTGGTCCGCGAGGCGGACAGCCTGCTGGACGAGGCCACGGTGCTGGCGCACATGCTCGCCAGTCTGACCAGCTACTAGGTGCCCAAGCACATCGAGTTTCGCGACAGCCTGCCGACCTCGGCGGTCGGCAAGGTGCTGCGGCGGGTCCTGCGCGAGGAGTGGCTGGCAGCCCAGGGCAGGCGCTGAGCGCCTCCCGGGCCCGGCTCAGGCCTTGGGCGGGGTCAGGCGCAGCAGATGGATGCGCCGGCTGTCGGCATTCACCACCCGAAAGCGGAAGCCATCAAGCTCGGTCACCTCGTTGCGCTTGGGCAGATGGCCGAAGGTGCTCATCAGTACCCCGCCCAGGGTGTCGAACTCGTCTTCGGAGAAGCCGGCGTTGAAGTATTCGTTGAACTCCTCGACCGGTGTCAGCGCCTTGACGATGAAGTCGCCATTGGGCAGCGCCTTGATGAAGCTGTCCTCCTCGACATCGTGCTCATCCTCGATCTCGCCGACGATCTGCTCCAGCACATCCTCGATGGTCACAAGCCCGGCCACGCCACCGTATTCGTCGATCACCACGGCCATGTGGTTGCGGTTGGCGCGAAACTCGCGCAGCAGCACGTTGAGGCGCTTGGATTCGGGCACGAAAGTGGCCGGGCGCAGCAGGGCGCGGATATCGAATCCCTCGGTACTGCCCTGCAGGATCAGCGGCAGCAGATCCTTGGCCAGCAGAATGCCCAGCACCTCGTCGAGGTGCTCGCCCACCACCGGGTAGCGGGAATGGGCGGCATCGATGATCGCCGGCAGGAATTCGGCCGGAGTCTGGGCCGCCTTGATGCTGATGATCTGTGAGCGAGGAATCATGATGTCACGCACCTGCAGGTCGGCGACCTGGATGGCGCCTTCGACAATGCTCAGTGCCTCGGCATCGAGCAGCAGGTTGTCGTGGGCGCCGCGCAGGATGTCGAGCAGATCCTGACGGCTTTTCGGTTCATGGGCAAAAGCCTGGGTGATGCGTTCCAGCCAGGACTTCTGCCCGTGGCTCGATCGGTCGTCGTTCATGATTCCTTGCTCTCAGTCACAGTCGTAGGGGTCGGGATAACCCAGCTCGGCCAGCAGCTGGCGTTCGAGGCCTTCCATTTCTTCGGCCTCCTCATCGTCAAGGTGATCATAACCGAGCAGATGCAGACAGCCATGGATCACCAGGTGTGCCCAGTGGGCGCTGGCGGTCTTGCCCTGCTCGGCCGCCTCACGCGCCACCACCGGCGCACAGATCACCAGATCGCCGAGCAGCGGGATGTCCAGCAGACCTTCAGGGATGTCTGCGGGGAAGGACAGCACGTTGGTGGGGTAATCCTTGCCGCGCCAGGTGTGGTTCAGCTCGTGGCCTTCGGCCTCATCGACGATACGGATGGTCAGCTCCGAGGGCGCCGTGCGCTGGCGCAGGGCCAGTTCGCACCACTGACGCAGCTGCGTCTCGCTCGGCAGCTCCTGGGCCGTGGTGGCCAGCTGCAGGTCCAGTTCAACCGGCATCGCGGCTCTCCCGGGCAGGCTCGCCTTTGCCCTGCAGGCGCTGCTCGTAGCGGTCATAGGCCTCGACGATGCGCTGTACCAGCGGGTGGCGCACTACATCCTTGGCCTTGAAGTGGGTGAAGCTGATTCCCGGCACATCGCGCAGCACCTCGATGACGTGGGCGAGGCCCGACTTGGTGCCGCGCGGCAGGTCGACCTGGGTGATGTCGCCGGTGATCACCGCGGTGGAGCCAAAACCGATACGGGTGAGGAACATCTTCATCTGCTCGAGGGTAGTGTTCTGGCTTTCGTCGAGGATGATGAAACTGTTGTTCAGGGTGCGCCCGCGCATGTAGGCCAGCGGGGCGATCTCGATCACCTGCTTCTCGATCAGTTTGGCCACCTGCTCGAAGCCAAGCATCTCGTAGAGCGCATCGTAGAGCGGGCGCAGGTAAGGATCGATCTTCTGTGCCAGATCGCCCGGCAGAAAGCCGAGCTTTTCACCAGCCTCCACCGCCGGGCGCACCAAGAGGATGCGCCGCACCTGTTCACGCTCCAGCGCTTCCACGGCGCAGGCCACGGCAAGGTAGGTCTTGCCGGTGCCGGCCGGGCCGATGCCGAAGTTGATGTCGTTGGCCTGGATCGCCTGCACGTAGCGCTGCTGATTGGTGCCGCGCGGAGTGATGTGTACCTTGCGGGTACGCACCGTGACGGGCGCCCCTTGGGCGGGGCTGGACAGCGCCTCGAGGCCGGACTCCTGCAGGAACAGGTGCACGGTTTCGTTGGTCAGGGTGCTGGCCTGGGCTTCA
>CAZFFB010000155.1:0-5665 GCA_964517735.1 uncultured Pseudomonas sp. | reverse complement strand
CTGCCTGGGCAAGAGCACCTACGCGCGCTGCGGCATCATCGTCAACGTCACCCCGCTGGAGCCAGAGTGGGAAGGCCACGTGACCCTGGAGTTCTCCAACACCACCACCCTGCCGGCGAAGATCTACGCCAACGAGGGCGTGGCGCAGATGCTGTTCCTGCAGTCCGACGAGGCCTGCGAGGTGTCCTACAAGGACCGCGGCGGCAAGTACCAGGGCCAGGTCGGCGTGACCCTGCCCAAGGCCTGAGCCGCCTGCTGATTGAGCAGGTCAGTGGGGCCGGCGGATCGGTGACGATCCGCCGGCCTTTTGCTTTCAGCGGTTCTGAACGCCGCGCTTGGGCAGTTCGACGACGATGCTTTCCGAGTAGCGGTCGTGCCAGGTGACCTTGTCCTTGTCCCAGAGCATCCACAGATAGCCAAGACCACCCAGCAGCAGCGAGGCGGCGGCGATGAAGAAGCGCAGCAAGGCCTGCCAGAGGTCTATGGCGCTGCCGTCGGCATTCTGGATGCGTACCCGCCAGACCTGCATGCCGAGTGTCTGGCCGTTATGGGTCCAGAACTTGGCGAAAAAGCCGAACAGGCACAGCAGCAGCAGGCTGGCAAGGATCGGGTCACGATCCAGGGCGCCGGCCTCGGAGAGGGCCATCAGTGCCTCGCCACCGTAGATCAGGCGCAGGATGCCCTGCTGATAGATCAGGGTAACCACCATGACCATCGCCACGCACAGCAGGAAATCGTAGAACATCGCGGCCAGACGGCGGCCGAGGCCGGCCTTGGGGAAGTCGCCCTGGGGGCGCAACAGGTGTCGATGTCGCGGCATGACGGACTCGTGCGTTGAGCTGAGAGGGGGAAGGCGCAGGTTGCAGCAGCGCTGCAGGCGCAGAGTGTGCCCGATTTGCGCTGTCGATGCAGCTGCTGATGGCCCAGGCGTCACCCCGAAAGCAAACAGGCCGGTGGGCGATTGCGCGCGCCCACCGGCCTGCAGTGTTTCAGACAGGAGCTGTTACGGGGTGCCGGCGCCGAGCAGGCCACTGAGCGGACCCGGGTTGCTGGTCGAGCTCTCGATCGTCGTGGTGCTGGTGGCCGGGTCGATGCTGGTGCTGGTCGTGACCGCACTGCCACCGAGCAGTCCGCCGAGCAGACCTGTACCGGTGCCGCTGGTGCCGAGCAGTCCGCCGTTGGTGCCGAGCAGGCCATCAACCAGACCGTCCACGACGGTGACCACTGGGGCGAGGGCCGCATCCTCATTGGTGACCAGGCCGCCGACCAGATTCTGCACCGGTGCCAGGGCGCCATTGGGCGAGGTCAGGTCCTCGACCAGACCGGTGACCGGCGCCAGTGCGCCACTGCTTGGGTCAACCAGGCCATTGACCAGACCACCGACGCCTGCCAGTGCGGTATCGCCCAGCAAGGTGTCGACCGTGCCCTGTACCGCGGTGATGGTACCGGTGCCGTCTGTGGCGGCTGCGGTGTCGTTGCCGGTCAGGCCGCCGAGCAGGCCACCGAGCAGACCGCCGTTACTGGTGCTCTGCGCGCCTTCGAGGGAGGTGTCTGAAGCCGTGCTGCCACCGGTCAGGCCACCGAGCAGGCCGGTGCTGCCGCCCAGCAGGCCTTCGCCGCCCAGCAGACTGCCGAGCAGCCCATCAACAGTCTGCACCACCGGGGCGAGGGCGGCATCTTCATTGGTGACCAGGCCGCCGACCAGATTCTGCACCGGTGCCAGGGCGCCATTGGGCGAGGTCAGGTCCTCGACCAGACCGGTGACCGGCGCCAGTGCGCCACTGCTTGGGTCAACCAGGCCATTGACCAGACCACCGACGCCTGCCAGTGCGGTATCGCCCAGCAAGGTGTCGACCGTGCCCTGTACCGCGGTGATGGTGCCGCTGCCATCGCTGTTGCCGGTGCCACCGAGCAGACCACCGCCCAGCAGGCCACCCTCGCCACCGAGCAGTCCACCGAGTAGGCCGCTGTCTGCGCCGAGCAGTCCACCGAGCAGGCCATCGACGGTCTGCACCACCGGTGCCAGCAAGGCATCGTCACGGGTGGCCAATCCGCCCACCAGATCGCCGACCGGCTGCAGCAGGCCGCCTTGGGCCGTCAGGTTTTCCAGAAGGCCGGTCACCGGGGCGAGCGTTCCGCTCTGCGGATCGACCAGACCATTGACCAGACCGCCGACGCTGGACAGGCTGGTGTCACCGAGCAGGGTATCTACAGTTTCCTGAACTTCGGTGATGGTGCCGCGAGTGGGGTTGAGCGTGCTGGTGCCGGTGGTTGAGGTGTTGTCACCGCTCGTGCCGTCCGTGCCATTGGTGCCATTGGTGCCGTTCGTGCCGGCGGTGCTGTCCGTGCCGTTGGTGCCGTCCGTACCGGCGGTGCCATCAGTGCCATCGGTGCCGTCTGTCCCGCTGGTGCCGCTGTTGCTGCTGGAGCCGTCGAGGTTCGAGGCGCTGCCATCGACACTGCTGTTGCTGCCGCTGTCGCTGACGTAGTAGCGCTTGGAGGTGCCGCTACAGCCGCTGGCCAGGCCGACGGCGAGGATCAGCGCCAGTGCGGTGGCGCTGCGCGGGAAGGAAGAAAACGTATTCATTGCTCATGCCCCTGAACGGATCAGGCCGGACTTTGTGGCGGCCCCTCAATCGAAAACGGGGTGGATTATGCCGTCGGCTCTGGCCAGGACGGTGCGGGTGGTCGGGGAGTTTTTGCAGAATGTGATGGCGCGCACAGTCAAGGCGTGTACCCGATCTCCTGCAGGTCCATGCCGGTGGGAGTGGCGTCTTGAACGGTTCCGTGGTGTGAGGAGCTGCCTGGGCGCCCGCCATGATCCGGTGTCGGCTGAGGCCGCGGCGCTTCGCGTGATCTGGGCCTTGGAGGTTGCAGGCAATAAAAAACCGGCACCAAGGCCGGTTTTTTGTGCTTCGCAGATGACCTGCTGCCTGCAGCAAAGCGTATCTGGTGCCCCGAAAGAGACTCGAACTCTTACGCTGTTGCCAGCGGCGGATTTTGAATCCGCTGCGTCTACCAATTCCGCCATCGAGGCAATGGGCGCGCAGTATAGTGAGGCTGCAGCGCCCGGTCAATCAACGCCGTGTGGCGATCTCCCGGCAGGTGCCGGGAGATGCACGGATCAGGCGCTCTTGGCCGCCTTCTGGGCTGCCTGGCTGGCGGCCTGCAGGGCGGTGAGGGCGATGGTGAAGACGATGTCGTCCACCAGTGCACCGCGCGACAGGTCGTTCACCGGCTTGGCCAGGCCCTGCAGCATCGGGCCGACGCTCAGGCAGTTGGCATTGCGCTGCACGGCCTTGTAGGTGGTGTTGCCGGTGTTCAGATCCGGGAACACGAACACCGTGGCCTGGCCAGCAACCTTGCTGTTCGGCGCCTTCTGCTTGCCGACACTGAGCACCGAGGCGGCGTCGTACTGCAGCGGGCCGTCGATCGGCAGCTGCGGGGCACGCTCCTGGGCAATGCGGGTGGCTTCGGCGACCTTCTCCACCTCGGCGCCGGCGCCGGAGCTGCCGGTCGAGTAGCTGATCATCGCCACGCGCGGGTTGACGCCCAGCGCCACGGCAGACTCGGCGCTCTGCAGGGCAATCTCCGCCAGTTCGGTGGCGCTGGGGTTGGGGTTCACGGCGCAGTCGCCATAGACCAGCACCTGGTCGGGCAGCAGCATGAAGAACACCGAGGACACCAGGTTGTAGCCCGGTGCAGTCTTGATCAGCTGCAGGGCCGGACGGATGGTGTTGGCGGTGGTGTGCACGGCGCCGGAAACCAGGCCATCCACCTCGTCCAGAGCCAGCATCATGGTGCCGATCACCACGGTGTCCTTGAGCTGCTCGCGCGCCTGCTCGGGGGTCAGTCCTTTGGACTTGCGCAGTTCGCACATCGGCGCCACATAGTTTTCGGCGATGACCTCAGGATCCAGGATCTCCAGACCTTCCGGCAGGGTAATGCTCTGCTCGCGGGCTACCGCCTGGACGGCTTCCGGCTTGGCCAGCAGCACGCAGCGGGCGATGCCGCGCTCCTGGCAGATCGCTGCAGCGCGCACGGTACGCGGCTCGTCGCCTTCGGGCAGGACGATACGCTTGTTGGCATCCTGGGCGCGCTTGACCAGCTGGTAGCGGAAGGCCGCCGGCGACATGCGCAGCTCGCGGGTACCGCTGCAGTGCGTGCGCAGGAACTCGGCATGCAGCTCGGCGGCGATGAAGTCGGTGACGCGGCGGGCGCGCTCGATGTCGTCAGCCGGGGTTTCCTTGTTCAGATTGACCAGATTGCTGGCGGTGTCGAAGGAACCGGTATCGACACGCAGCAGCGGCAGACCACCAGCCAGCGCGGCCTTGCACAGGTCGATGATGCGCGGATCGGTGCCGAAGTCGCCGGTCAGCAGGATGCCGGCCAGCGGCACGCCGTTGAGGGAGGCCATGCAGGCCGCGAGGATGATGTCGTCGCGATCACCCGGCGTCACCACCAGCACGCCCGGCTGCAGCAGGTGAGCCATGTTCGGCACGGTGCGCGCGGCGAGGATGATCTTCTGTACGCGGCGCTGCTCGATGTCACCAGCATTGATCACCTGGGCGTCCAGCGCCTCGGCAATGTCGCGGGTGCGCAGGGCGTTGAGTTCGGCATTGAACGGCACGGCGCCGATCAGCGCGAAGGCCTCGGTGCCCAGCAGCGGCAGCTGCGCCTTGAGGCGCTCGATGAAGGCCGGTACGCCGTCCTCGCTCTTGACCTTGTTGAGGATGGTGCCCAGCACCTTGGCATCCTTGGCGCCACCGAACATCTGCGCCTGGATCTCGATGCGCTCGGCCATCTGCTTGAGGCTGTCCTTGCCCTGGGCTGCGACCAGAATCACCTCGGCATCCAGGCTCTTGGCCAGCTGGGTGTTCAGGCGCGCGGCGTATTCGCACTCGCGGGTCGGCACCATGCCTTCGACTACCACGACATCCTTGCCGGCGGCAGCCTGCTGGAAGCGCTGCACGACTTCCTCGAGCAGAAGGTCCAGATCACCGCAGGCCAGCTGGCGCTCGACCTGGGTCTGTGCCAGCGCAGCCGGGCTGGCAATGCCGAGGGTACGCTCGACCAGAATGCAGGAGCGCTCCTGGTCGCTATCGCCTGGCAGCGGCTGGGCGATCGGTTTGAAGAAACCGACCTTCAGGCCGGCCTGCTCGAGGCTCTTGATCAGGCCGAGGCTGATGGAGTTGAGACCACCACCAAAGCCGGTGGGTGCAAGAAACAGGGTATGCATGGGATCTCCTTGCTGGAAGCAGGGGGTGCAGGGCACAAAACAGACACGATCGATCCGTCAGATACAGCGAGAACCCGAGCACCGCATGGTGTCGGGTTCAGCCGGGCAGACAGCCAATCGCTGCATGCGGGTAGGGATCAGGCGTCGAGCAGGGCGAGGGTGTCCAGGGCGATCTGGCGCTCCTCGTTGGTCGGTACCACCATGATGCGCGGGCTGCCGGCAGCCTGGATTTCGCCGGCTACGCCACGCACGCAGCGGGCGTTGGCTTCGGCATCGATCTTGAAGCCAAGCAGCTTGAGATGATCCAGGGTGCGGGCACGGATCACCGCGGCGTTTTCACCGATACCGCCGGTGAAGACCAGGCCATCCAGCTGCTCCAGGGCGCAGGCCATGCTGGCCAGCGATTTGGCCAGGCGGTAGCAGAAC
>CAZFFB010000154.1:0-5670 GCA_964517735.1 uncultured Pseudomonas sp. | reverse complement strand
TAGGCGTCGAGCAGGCGGCGGTGGGTGTCAGGCTTGAGCAGGGACTGGTGTTCATGCTGGCTGTGGATGTCGATCAATCGCTCACCCAGATCCTTCAGGTCAGCCAGCGTGCAGGGGGTGCCGTTGATATAGCCGCGCGAGCGGCCCTCGCGGGTGATGACCCGGCGCAGGATGCACGGGCCATCGCTGTCGAGGTCGCGCTCGTTCAGCCATTGGCCTGCCTCGTCGATGCCGGTGATGTCGAAGGTGGCGAGGATATCGGCCCGTTCGGCCCCGATGCGTACCACACCCTGGTCGCTGCGATCACCCAGCGCCAGGCCCAGGGCGTCGAGCATGATCGACTTGCCTGCGCCAGTCTCGCCGGTGATGGCAGTCATGCCGCCCTGCAGTTCCAGGTCGAGCTGTTCGACGATGGCGTAGTTGCGGATCGACAGGTGTACGAGCATCGCGGCGCTCCTCACGGTGTGTTCTGGTCATGCGTACAGTATGTGGGTGTTTATACAGTAGAGAAAATGCCGCCGGCAATCCCCGCTCTTGAAGTGCGTGGCGACGTCCCCATATAGGCGCTCAGACTAAGGGCCTTGCCGCCCACTCCCCGCATTCAAGGAGATATTCATGGCCAACGAACACAACGCTGATCCGCAGAATCCCGAGCTCGATGTGCAGGTCGGGGATGACGCCTGTGGCGATGAGCTGAGTCTGCGGGTGCAGGCGCTCGAAGAGCAGCTGGCCGAGGCGCGCGATCAGTCGCTGCGGGCGGTCGCCGAGCTGCAGAATGTGCGCCGCCGCGCCGAGCAGGATGTCGAGAAGGCGCACAAGTTCGCCCTGGAGAAGTTCGCCGCTGACCTGCTGTTGGTGGTCGATAGCCTGGAGCGCGGCCTCGAGCTGTCTGATCCGGCCGACGAGGCGCTGCGGCCGATGCGCGAAGGCATGGAGCTGACCCTCAAGGTGCTGCTCGATACCCTCAAGCGCTACCAGGTCGAGCAGCTCGATCCGCATGGCGAGCCGTTCAACCCCGAGCACCATCAGGCCATGGCGATGGAACCCAACGGCAGCGTCGAGCCGAACAGCGTGCTCAAGGTGTTCCAGAAGGGCTACCTGCTCAACGGTCGCCTGCTGCGCCCGGCCATGGTGGTGGTCAGTCGCGCCGAGTGAGCAAATCCCCGGTAATGCCCTTGAAAGTTGTCAGGGCATCCCCATCTGTAGTGCCAGACAAATGAATCATCCAAGCAGCCTCGACGAGGCTGCCGGCAGCCAAGTTTCGGGAGAGCGAATATGGGCAAAATCATCGGTATCGACCTGGGCACCACCAACTCCTGCGTGTCCGTGCTGGAAAATGGCGTGGCCAAGGTGATCGAGAACGCCGAAGGTGCGCGCACCACCCCGTCGATCATCGCCTACACCAACGATGGCGAGATCCTGGTCGGTCAGAGCGCCAAGCGTCAGGCAGTGACCAACCCGCACAATACCCTGTTTGCGGTGAAGCGCCTGATTGGCCGCCGCTTTGAAGAAGAGGTGGTGCAAAAGGATATCAAGCTGGTGCCCTACACCATCGCCAAGGCCGACAATGGTGACGCCTGGGTCGAGGTCAAGGGCCAGAAGATGGCGCCGCCGCAGATCAGCGCCGAAGTGCTGAAGAAGATGAAGAAGACCGCCGAGGATTACCTGGGTGAGGCGGTCACCGAGGCGGTGATCACTGTGCCGGCGTACTTCAACGACAGCCAGCGTCAGGCCACCAAGGATGCCGGGCGTATCGCAGGGCTTGAGGTCAAGCGCATCATCAACGAGCCGACCGCCGCAGCGCTCGCCTATGGCATGGACAAGTCCAAGGGCGATCACACCATCATCGTCTATGACCTGGGTGGCGGCACCTTTGACGTGTCGGTGATCGAGATTGCCGAGGTCGATGGCGAGCACCAGTTCGAGGTGCTGGCCACCAACGGTGACACCTTCCTCGGTGGCGAAGACTTCGACATGCGCCTGATCGACTATCTGGTCGATGAGTTCAAGAAGGAAAGCGGCATCGACCTCAAGGGTGACCCGCTGGCCATGCAGCGCCTGAAGGAAGCCGCCGAGAAGGCCAAGATCGAGCTGTCCTCCAGCCAGCAGACCGACGTCAATCTGCCGTATGTCACCGCTGATGCCACCGGTCCCAAGCACCTGAACGTGAAGATTTCCCGCGCCAAGCTGGAGGCGCTGGTCGAGGACCTGGTTGCCCGCACCATCGAGCCGTGCCGTGTGGCCCTCACGGATGCCGGTATCGACGCCAGCAAGATCGACGAGGTGCTCCTGGTCGGTGGGCAGACCCGCATGCCGATGGTGCAGCAGAAGGTCGCCGAGTTCTTCGGCAAGGAGCCGCGCAAGGACGTCAACCCGGACGAGGCGGTGGCCATGGGTGCTGCCATTCAGGGCGCGGTGCTGTCCGGCGAGGTCAAGGACGTGCTGCTGCTCGACGTTTCGCCGCTGACCCTGGGTATCGAAACCATGGGCGGGGTGATGACTGCGCTGATCGAGAAGAACACCACCATTCCGACCAAGAAGTCGCAGGTGTTCTCCACCGCCGACGACAACCAGAGCGCCGTGACCATCCACGTGCTGCAGGGCGAGCGCAAGCAGGCCGCGCAGAATAAGTCGCTGGGCCGCTTCGATCTGGCCGACATCCCGCCGGCGCCGCGCGGCGTGCCGCAGATCGAGGTTACCTTCGATATCGACGCCAACGGCATCCTGCATGTCTCTGCCAAGGACAAAGCCACCGGCAAGCAGCAATCCATCGTGATCAAGGCCAACTCCGGTCTGTCCGAGGAAGAGATCGAGCAGATGGTTCGTGATGCCGAGGCTAACGCCGAGGAAGATCGCAAGTTCGAGGAGCTGGTCACGGCGCGCAACCAGGGCGATCAGCTGGTGCACGCCACCCGCAAGATGCTGGTGGAGGCCGGTGACAAGGTGAGTGCTGAGGAGAAGGCAGCCATCGAAGCGGCACTGGGCGAGCTGGACGCTGCGGTGAAGGGCGACGACAAGGCGGCCATCGAGGCGAAGATTGAGGCGCTGTCTGCTGCTTCCGCGCCGGTCGCGCAGAAGATGTATGCCGAGCAGGCTGAGGATGCTACCCAGCAGGGCGGCACCAAGCAGGACAAGCCGGCCGGTGATGATGTGGTCGATGCCGAGTTTGAAGAGGTCAAGGACGGCAAGGACAGCAAGTAAGCGTCACGCTTGCTTTCACCCCGGCCTGCTGCATGCAGCGGCCTGACTCGTCACGCGGGAGCTTGCTCCCGCGTCGACGTATCTGGGGAAGACGAATCCGGAGTACAGCGAAGACTATGGCAAAACGTGACTATTACGAGGTGCTGGGCGTACAGCGCGGTGCCAGCGAGGCCGAGCTGAAGAAGGCCTATCGTCGTCTGGCGATGAAGTACCACCCTGACCGCAACCCCGACGACAAGGAGGCCGAGGAGAAATTCAAGGAGGCCAATGAGGCCTACGAGGTGCTCTCCGATGCCTCCAAGCGCGCTGCCTACGATCAGTACGGGCATGCCGGCGTCGATCCGAACATGGGCGGTGGCGCAGGTTTTGGTGCCGGAAGCGCCAACTTCTCGGACATCTTCGGTGATGTGTTCAGTGACCTGTTCGGCGGTGGCCGAGGGGGCGCACGTGGTGGCCCGCAGCGCGGCAGCGATCTGCGCTACACCCTGGAGCTGGATCTTGAGGAGGCCGTGCGCGGCACTACGGTGACCATTCGTGTGCCGACCCTGGTGGCCTGCAAGACCTGCGATGGCAGCGGTGCCAAGAAGGGTACCTCGCCGGTGACCTGTACCACCTGTGGCGGGCATGGTCAGGTGCGCATGCAGCAGGGCTTCTTCTCGGTGCAGCAGACCTGTCCGCGCTGCCACGGCAGCGGGCAGATGATTGCCGACCCGTGCGGCACCTGTCATGGGCGTGGTCGTGTTGAAGAGCACAAGACCCTGTCGGTCAAGGTGCCGGCCGGGGTCGATACCGGCGATCGCATCCGTCTGTCTGGCGAGGGCGAGGCGGGTGCGCTGGGTGGCCCTGCCGGGGATCTGTATGTGGTGGTCAATGTGCGCGAGCATGCGATCTTCCAGCGCGATGGCAAGCACCTGTACTGCGAGGTGCCGATCAGCTTCGCCGATGCCGCGCTGGGGGGTGAGCTGGAGGTGCCGACCCTGGATGGGCGGGTCAAATTGAAGATTCCCGAGGCAACGCAAACCGGTAAACTGTTCCGCCTGCGTGGCAAGGGGGTCACCCCGGTGCGCGGTGGTGGCGCAGGTGATCTGATGTGCCGGGTGGTGGTGGAGACGCCGGTCAATCTGGACAAGCGTCAGCGCGAACTGCTCGAGGAGTTTCGCGGCAGTCTGCAGAGCGACAGCTCGCATTCTCCGCGCGCCAAGGGCTGGTTCGATGGTGTTAAGCGGTTCTTCGGCGATTTGTAGTCAATCGGCGGCAAGTGACGCGTGGCGCTCAGTGAGGCACCGCGCTTGCAGCCACGAGCATGCAGCGTGGAGCGAGTGATGCAACGTATTGCAGTGATGGGCGCCGCCGGGCGCATGGGCAAGACCCTGATCGAGGCGGTACAGCAGACCCCGGGTGTTGTGCTGAGCGCCGCGATCGACCGTGCAGGCAGCAGCCTGATCGGTGCTGATGCTGGCGAGCTGGCCGGTGTTGGTCGCCTGGGCGTGGTTCTGGCGGATGATCTTCAGTCTGTGCTGGATGATTTTGACGTACTGATCGACTTCACCCATCCGAGCGTGACTCTGCAGAATCTTGCGATCTGCCGCGCTGCCGGCAAGGCCATGGTGGTCGGTACCACAGGCTTTACACCCGAGCAGAAGCAGCACCTGCTGGAGGCGGCTGCCGAGATCCCGGTGGTCTTCGCAGCCAACTTCAGTGTCGGGGTCAACCTGTGCCTGAAGCTGCTCGACATGGCCGCGCGGGTGCTGGGCGATGACGTGGACATCGAGATCATCGAGGCCCATCACCGCCACAAGGTCGACGCACCCTCCGGTACTGCACTGCGCATGGGGGAAGTCGTGGCCGAGGCGCTCGGGCGTGATCTGCGCAAGGTCGCCGTCTATGGTCGAGAAGGTCAGACCGGTGCCCGCGAACGCGAGACCATCGGCTTTGCCACCGTGCGTGCCGGTGATGTGGTCGGTGATCACACCGTGCTGTTTGCCGCTGAGGGTGAGCGGGTGGAAATCACCCACAAGGCCTCCAGCCGCATGACCTTTGCCCGTGGTGCCGTGCGTTCGGCGCTGTGGGTGAAAGGGCGTAGTCCGGCGCTGTATGGCATGCAGGATGTACTCGCCTTCGAGTGACAGCCTGAGAAAGATGCGCCGTTGTGGAGCAACCACCGCGCGTCGCATCAGCCATCGCCCTTTCCGCTGGGGGTGTTTTGCTCTAAAATGCTGCTTTAGTGTGTGCATAGAAAGCATGCGGATAATCCGAAAAGAAGCGGGATGATGTGTCGCACACGTCATTCCGCTTTTTTGCAACCTGCGTTCGCAGGCAACGGCTCTATTTACGGGAGGTCTTCTTGACTAAGCCAGCCATACTCGCGCTTGCCGATGGCAGCATTTTCCACGGCGAAGCCATCGGTGCCGATGGTCAGACCGTTGGTGAGGTGGTGTTCAACACTGCCATGACCGGCTATCAGGAAAT
>CAZFFB010000153.1:0-5726 GCA_964517735.1 uncultured Pseudomonas sp. | reverse complement strand
GGCAATGGCCGAGAAAAAGCCCAGGTCGATGCGCTCCTCGGCCAGCAGCCGGTACTCGCTCATGCTCACTCCCGCCCCGCAGGGCCATTGGCAGAAATGCAAAAGCCCGGCGCAGGCCGGGCTTTCGGTGACGCACGCCGCGTATCAGACCTTGGCGCGAGACTTGTATTCGCCGGTGCGGGTATCGATCTCGATGTGATCGCCGATGTCGCAGAACTCAGCGACTTTCAGCTCATAGCCGTTGTTCAGCTTGGCGGTTTTCATCACCTTGCCGGAGGTATCGCCGCGCACGGCAGGCTCGGTGTAGGAAATCTGGCGCACGATGGTGGTCGGCAGCTCGATGGAGATCACGCGCTCGTTGTAGAACACCGCCTCGCAGACGTCCTGCATGCCGTCTTCGATGAAGTTCAGGGTGTCGCCCAGATCATCCTTCTCGACTTCGTACTGGTTGTAGTCGCTGTCGACAAACACGTACAGCGGGTCGGCGAAGTAGGAGTAGGTCACTTCCTTGCGCTCGAGAATCACCGGCTCGAACTTGTCATCGGCCTTGTAGACGGTCTCGGTGGCCTGGCCGTTGAGCAGGTTCTTCAGCTTCATCTTGACCACGGCAGCGTTGCGGCCGGACTTGTTGAACTCGGCCTTCTGGATGACCCACGGCTCGCCGTTGATCATGGCAACTTGACCGGCGCGGAACTCTTGAGCGGTTTTCATGCGTACTTCCGTTGAAAGTGAGGAAACAGAGAGGGGTGCTATTCTAGCCAACCTGCATGAAACTGCACCAGACCCGTTGCCAGATCAGGCTGATCGGCCAGCTGTGCGCACCAAGTCTGGGCATGGCTCTGCCAGTGTGCAGGGCACTGCTCCAGCTGCTGCCAGCCTTGTCGCAGCTGCGCGGGCGTGGCGGCAGCATTCCACGCCTGCCAGAGACTGCGCAGCGGCGCCGCCAGCGCAGGCGCTGCCGCCAGATAGCGCTGCAGAAAGGCCTCAAGCTTGTCCAGATGTACGCCCTCCTCCTGGGCGTAGATATGCCAGAGGAACGGCCGCCCGGCCCACTGTGCCCGCACGAAGGAATCCTCGCCGCGCACGGCATTCAGGTCGCAGCTCCACAGCAGATGGTCATACTCGGCCTGACTGACAAAGGGAATGCGCTGCACCTTCAGGGCGCCGCGCACGACCGGCTGACCGAGCACCAGTGCCTGGGCGCACCAGCGCTCCACGTCCTGCAGCACCCGCCCTTCGGGCACCAGCAGCAGCGTCGACGGCCCACCGGCCAGCAGCTCCAGCCAGTGCTCCAGCAGGGGCTGCTCGTAGGCAAACAGCGAGATCAGCCGCTCGCCCTGCCAGGCCACGCCAAGTCCGGCGAGAAAAGCGCGCTGCTGCTCACGATCGGCCTGCCAGGCCCTGCGCCGCGCCAGCAGGCTGCCCTCACGCAGCAGGCCACCGGTAGCTGCAGTGAAACCTGGGAACCAGAAATATTTGCGCAGCCCATCGGTCTGCAGCGAGGGCAAGGCGTGACAACCTTCGACCCAGGACTCGGCACTGAGGTATTCGAGATTGAGCCACAAGGGCTGGTGCGTACGGCGTGCCATCGCCGCACGGTAAGCCGGCGGCAGTTCACAGGCGAAGGCCTCGATCACCACATCAGCCGGCTCGATTGCCTCCCAGGCTGACGTCCAGTGACAGACCTCAACCCCCTGCTGCCACTGGCGAGGGATGGCCGGTGCTGCCTCAGGACAGAGCCTGGCGAAGGCTGCCGGTTCATCCACCCACAGGCGCACCTGCTGAGCATGCTCGGCGACCAGCTGCCGAGCCAGCCGCCAGGTCACGCCGATATCACCATAGTTGTCGATCACGCGACAGAAGATGTCCCACTGCGCCATGCCCGCGCTCCTCGCCTGAAGGGCGCGCAGTCTAACAGCCAGCCAAGAGCGACGGCAGCAGCTGCAGGTGTCTGAAAAAACTGAAAAAAGGCTTTGCATTCACCGAACAGGGCGCCTATATTACGCGCCGTCGCAAGGCACAGCCTTAGTGACAGAAATATGGTGAGGTGTCCGAGCGGTTGAAGGAGCACGCCTGGAAAGCGTGTATACGGGAAACCGTATCGAGGGTTCGAATCCCTCCCTCACCGCCATATTGAAGCTGAAAGCCCCGGAATCCGGGGCTTTCGCGTTTCTGGGGTCTTTTGTTCCCACACTTGTTCCCACAGTTGGCCGATGCGTGACGTGTTCCCACGCTGGCCAGCGCCTCGGCTGGCGCTTTTGATACTGGGGAATTTGTCGCGCGCGTACTGCTCAGGATGCGCTCAAAACTGAGCGCATCTCTCAGCGCCAGCAGGACAGCCGCCAGCAGCTCGAACGGTTCAGCCTATGCCATCGGCCAGCGGATCAGCCGGGCGCGTCCTGCGGCCTCTCAGGGCGTGCTAGCGGGGGTGGCGGGGTGATCCATCCAGTTTTGGATGGATCATGCCCGCTCAGTGCATCAGGTCGGGCGCTGCTGGCGCTGCACACGTCCTAGCCGGGCCTCGATAAGGGTCAGTGACTTGGCGAAGCTGGCGAGTGCCTGCGCCTCGATTCGCGCCAGCCTCTCGATATGCCGGGCGAAGGTTGAGCGGTGCATACCCTTGGGGCGGCGGACGTATTCGGCAGGGTAATCGAATGGCCCCGCGTCACAGCCCAGCCGGTGACGTAGCGTCCAGGCGCGGTCTAGTGCCCGGTCGGATTTGTTCACCTGCTGGCAGCGGTAGTTCAGCCGCATACAGTGGCGGCAGGCAAAGACGGTGCCCCCGTATAGCTTCGCCACGCGACGGCCACAGCACGGGCAAAGGAACCACGGGCGCTCCCCTCCAAGGTGGCAGGGCGTCCAGGTGATCCGCACGGGGTAGTCATGCTGCACCGGATCGCCGCCAGCCTTGCGGCTCTGGTAGCGCAGTTGCACCTGCTCCCGGTCGGCCTCGATACCGATGGACGCGACCACTTCGCCGCCTCGACTCCACCGCCAGTCCCCGCGCCAGCCGGCCAGCAGCCCCGAGCGGTGCAGCTCTCGCACGTCCAGGGCGCGGTAATCGGTGGTGGTGTCCTTTTCTCGTTCCCTGCTCATTGGGTGAACCTAAATCAATTGGAAAACATGTGCCCATCTTGAGCCATTGCAGGGGCTTTGTGTCGCTATCGGCGGGGAAAATTGCCTATTTGTGCAGGTATATGGCGGCAGGTTCGGGGATTGTGCAGGGTTCGCAGGTTGTCGCCGGCTGGGCGTTGCTGTGTACCTTGTGCCCCGCTGTGCACCTCGCAGGTACACAGCCCAAAGCCAGCAACGGCGCGGCCTCCAGGCATTTTGTGCACCTTGTGTACCGAATTTCGCGCAGGGTGGCGGGTGGGTGAATCCCTAGCCGGGCTGGGGGGGTATGAGAAGGGAAATGGGAAAAAAGAGAAAAAGGGGGCACAAGGTACACACACACCCTACAGCCCAATAACCACGCGGCTTTGCGCTGTGTACCTCCTAGGTACACACAAGGTACACACGGTACACAGCAGCCACAAAAAAGCCCGACGGTTGCCGGGCCTAGCCATACAGCCCGGCTAGGAATCCCCCGCCGGGCCTGGGCACTTTACGTTGGCACTACCTCACCCTTGGCATTCAGCACTAGACGGCCCTCCCCGAGCATGGCGCGGATCCTTGTGACTGCCCGCTGGTATGCCTCTTTAGGAGTCAGTGAAGCGCGGAACGGGTGGCGCTTTCGCAGTGCTCTAGCCAATGGCGTGGCTTTGTAAGGCTGGCGCGTGACCAGCTCTAGCACTGCGTCGATTTCTGCGACTTCGCCAGTCTCGCCGCTATCGTGCAGCAGGTCGGCAAGGTGGCTGCCCAGTACGCGGACAAACTCCAAAGCGGTGCGGATGGTCTGTGCCGGGATCTCGGCAGGTACGGTGCAGCCATTACCGAGGCACTCGACAACGTGCAGCACGGCGGCCACCTTGAGCGTATGGGTTTCGATCTTGCCCAGCCAGCCGACTTGCAGCAGCTCGCCGGTACGCGCCAGCTCCCCTAGGGTCGGCTCAATATCGCGCCTTGCTTGCAGCAGCAGTGCATACCCTTCGGCAGTTGCTCGAAGCTGGTGCAGGCGTTCGGGATCTTGCGCTATGCCTATCGAGTCAGGCGCTAGGCTGCGGTCGCTGTAATCCTCCACACAGGCACGGCAGGCGGCGTCAAACGCTGAAAGCTCGGTTCGTGTCACGTACTCGCCGTGCAAGGTGCGAGTGCCTAGCGGTGTCGGTTCGCTCAGGTAGAAAAATCGCTCGGCAAGCCCGGTGCCGTTGCTGGCGCTGAATACCCGCTGCGCGCTGCCAGGCTGTGCAATGACTAGCACCGCACCGCTGGCGATGCCTGAAAACGCCTTGCGCCCCTTACGTGCTGCGGCCACGTACTCACCTGCCCAGCCTTGCAGCAGTAGCCCGTTATGGGTGGCAAAGTCGGCATTCTCAGGGAATAGCGATTGAAAGGCGGCCTGCTCTGCGGATGCGATGAAGAATCGCCCTTCGGCGCAGTCTGCTAGCTGCATGTCTAGCCCGGCGGTGGTCGCGTCGGTGGTCACTGTAAAGCCCGTGTACGCCTTGGGCGCGCTTTTAGGCTGATCCTCGTTGTACTTCCAGACGCGGGAGTTGTGCGCCCCCATCGCTCGCAGGTACGGGACTTGGGCGTAACTCAGCAGGCGGCTTTTCTGCATGCTGGGGGGCTGCTCCAGGACGGCATAGATACCGACAGGAAACGCTGTGCCGGATGCATACTGCACCGCGTAGGACGTGGCGACGGCAGCCGACGCACCTGCCAGCAGCGCCAGCAGTGCCGATGCCTCGGGAAACTCCAGGCAGTGCGATACACGCGCAGCCAGTTTGCCTAGCTCGGTTGCACGGATCGCGGCAGGCAGCACCACACGGCCACGCTCTGCGGGCGTAAATACCGGGTCGCTGTAGTCTTGCAGCGCTTCCAGTGCCTTGCGGGTTTCTTCCTCGCCGCGCTCGGCTTCCAGCTTGGCCATGTGTTCGCGTTGCCTTTCCTTTTGCCCGGCTGCATCCAGTTGGTTGGCCAGATCAGCCACAGCCCGGCTAAGGTCGCCGCCATACTCAAGCGCCAGCAGCACGTCGAATACGTCCAGGGCGTGCCCATCGTGGTTCAAGCTCGACAGTGGATCGCTTGGCCCGTGGTGGCTGTAAAGTCTCTGCCTACCATCAGGACTTTGCAGAATGTGAACGCCAGGCGTGCCGGTGCCGCTTTGTGGAGACAGCCAGGCCCGGCCAATGCGCTTGTAGCCGTTCGCCTCAATCACGCTGGCCAGGTCATAGGCCGCATTCGCCATATCAATGACGCTGGCGCTCGCTACGGGCACGCTGTGCGGCTTGGCAGGCTGTGTCTTAGCCTTGGCTGCCTTGGCATCCTGCGCGGCGTGTAGGCGCTCCACGGCGGCCTCAGCCAGCGGGTGTGCGTTGGTAGTCGCGTCCAGTAGGGGGCGTTCTGTCTGGTCAATCGAATCGAACGGCGCGGCAACGTGCAGACGGTTCGGCGCGAAAAATACCTGCGCGGCTCGCGTTTGCGCTTCGTCGGTGCCGTTCAGCAGTGCCAGCCCTAGGCACAGCTCGCGATAACGGGTGGAATCAATCGGCGCAGCCAGCGGAATGACCACCTTCCAGCGGTTCGCAATGACGCCTTTCTTTTCCTGCTGGTGGCTTGCCGACGTG
>CAZFFB010000152.1:0-5727 GCA_964517735.1 uncultured Pseudomonas sp. | reverse complement strand
GGTGGTGCCGGGCATTACCGCCGCCAGTGGGTGTGCGGCCTATGCCGGTATTCCGCTGACGCACCGCGACCATGCCCAGAGCGTGCGATTTGTCACCGGCCACCTCAAAGACGGCACCTGTGATCTGAGCGCGGGCGATGCCGAAAATCCCAACATCACCCTGGTCATGGACAGTGCCACCCTCAAGGGCGTGCTGAGTGGTGAGCTGAGCGGCATGCAGGCCTTCATGAGCGGCCGCTTGCGCACTGAAGGCAACATGATGCTGGCCATGAAGCTTGGCGAGCTGTTCCCCTCCTGAGCCTGCATCGCGGCGGGGCGCCGCCCCGCCCGTTCCTTGGCAGCCTTGATAGAGGCAGCCACTTCCTCTTATAGCAAAAAATTCTATACATAGAACAAAAAATCCATCTAGGCTTGACGGCATACACACCCTACGGGGTATCCACTCGCACGCCACGAGGAGCCTGTCATGACCGCCCACGTTGAAGCCTTCTTCGACCCAGCCACCTTCACCTATAGCTACGTCGTCAGTGATCCGGCCACAGGCGCCTGCGCGCTGGTCGACCCGGTGCTCGATTACGATGCTGCCTCCGGCCGCACCGCCCATGACAGTGCCGATCGCCTGATTGCCCATGTCCGTGAGCGAGGCCTCAAGGTGCAGTGGATTCTGGAAACCCATGTGCACGCCGATCACCTGAGTGCTGGCCACTATATCCGCGACATCCTGGGTGGCCGTCTGGCCATCGGCGATCACATCACCGTGGTGCAGAATACCTTCGGCAAGCTGTTCAATGCCGAAAGCGCCTTTGCCACCGACGGCAGCCAGTTCGATCACCTGTTCAGGGATGCCGAGACATTCCGGGTGGGCAGCCTGCAGGGACGTGCCATTCACACCCCGGGGCATACGCCGGCCTGCATGACCTACCTGATCGAGGATGCCGCCTTTGTCGGTGACACCTTGTTCATGCCTGATTACGGCACGGCACGCTGCGACTTCCCCGGTGGCGATGCCCGCACGCTCTATCGCTCGATCCACGACAAGCTGTTCAGTCTGCCGGATGCGACGCGTGTCTTCATGTGCCATGACTACAAGGCCCCCGGCCGTGACGACTACCTCTACGAGACGAGTATCGGCGCCGAACGCCAGCATAACGTGCATGTACGTGAGGGGATCAGCGAGGACGAGTTCGTCAGCATGCGCACCACACGTGATGCCACATTGAAGATGCCGACGCTGATCCTGCCGTCAGTGCAGGTCAACATGCGTGCTGGCGAGCTGCCGCCAGCCGAGGACAACGGTACCCGCTACCTGAAGATTCCACTGAACGTCCTCTAAACGCACGCCTATCTGCAGGGAGAACAACACGATGCAAGCGATCAAGCGCCTTACCCCGTTCATCGCCGTCGCCGCTCAGCTGGAGCCGGCTGACATGGGTACCCTCGCCGCCAGCGGTTATCGCACGGTCATCAACAATCGTCCGGATAACGAAGGTGAGGGGCAGCCCTCCAGCGCCGCCATGCAGACCGCCGCTCAGGCATCCGGGCTGGATTATTACTATCTGCCGGTAATTTCCGGTCAGATCACCGACCGCGACATCGAGGATTTCCGCGACCTGCTCGCCAAGGTCAAGGGACCGGTGCTGGCCTTCTGCCGCACCGGCACCCGCTCGACCACGCTCTGGGCGCTGGCCGAGGCGCATCACCTGGACCCCGAGGTCTTGCTGAGCACGGCACAGGGCGCTGGTTACGAGCTGAGCGCTTTGCAGCCACGTCTGCTCGAGCGCTGGCAACGCAACAGCGCTGCCGGCACCTCAGCAGGCAGTCTGGATGTCCCGGGGCATACGCCGCGCTTCGATGTTCTGGTGATCGGTGGTGGCGCAGCGGGCTGCGCGGTGACCGCCAGCCTGCTCAAGCGTGACCCGGGGCTGCGCATTGCCATCGTCGAGCCGCGCGAGCAGCATTACTACCAGCCAGGCTGGACCCTGGTCGGTGCGGGGGTCTTTGATCGTGCCCGTACCGAGCGCGCCATGGCGCAGTGCATCCCGCCCAAGGCACAGTGGATTCGCGCTGCGGCGGCGCGTTTCGAACCGGATCGCCAGCAGGTGATTCTGGAAGACGGCAGCGCCCTTGGCTACCGCGCACTGGTCGTCTGCCCGGGGCTGAGCCTGAACTGGGAGGCCATCGAGGGGGCGCAGGAGAGTCTTGGCAAACATGGCGTGACCTCCAACTATGTGTTCGAGCTCGCCCCCTACACCTGGCAGCAGGTGCAGGCATTGCGCAGCGGTCGGGCCCTGTTCACCCAGCCGCCCATGCCGATCAAATGTGCCGGGGCGCCGCAAAAGGCCATGTACCTGTCCTGTGATCACTGGATGAAGCAAGGGGTACTGCCCAATATCCAGGTGGATTTCTGCTCCGCCGGTGCCGTGCTGTTCGGCGTGGCGGATTTCGTGCCGCCGCTGATGCAGTATGTCGAGCGCTACAACGCCCATCTCAACTTCAACAACACGCTGATCGCCGTGGACGGCCCAGCTCGCAAGGCCTTCTTCAAGGTGACTGACAGTGATGGGCAAAGCCGCACGCTTGAGCGCGAATTCGACCTGCTGCATATCGTGCCGCCCCAGCGTGCGCCCGAATTTATCCGCCAAAGCCCGCTGGCCAATGCCGATGGCTGGATCGAGGCCGATCACGAGACGCTGCGCCACCCGCGCTTTGGCAATATCTTCAGCCTGGGCGATGTCTGTGCTGCCCCCAATGCCAAGACGGCTGCCGCGGTACGCAAGCAGGCCCCGGTAGTCGCCGAGAACGTGCTCAGCGTACTGTCCGGTCGCGGTCCCCGGGCTGTCTATGATGGTTACGGCTCCTGCCCGCTGACTGTCGAGCGGGGCAAGGTCATCCTCGCCGAGTTCGGCTATGGCGGCAAACTGTTGCCAAGCTTCCCGCTCGATCCGCGGGTACCGCGGCGTCTGGCCTGGGAGCTGAAGGCCCGCTGGATGCCGAGCATCTACTTCGACCTGATGCTCAAGGGGCATGAATGGATGGCGGAGCCTGCTCATCTTGACTTCGAGCCACGTCCGGTTGAGTCGTCCTCGGCCTGTGACTTCACTCAGGAGAAGAAGTGATGAATGAACGGCTCGCCCGCTACCTGCCGTTTCTGCAGTGGGCGCGGCAGTATGATCGCGAGGCGGCCGGCAAGGATGTTCTGGCGGCCGTCATCGTCACCCTGATGCTGATTCCGCAAAGTCTGGCCTATGCCATGCTGGCTGGACTTCCGCCGGTGGTCGGCCTGTATGCCAGTATTCTGCCGCTGCTGGCGTACACGCTGTTTGGTACCAGCCGCACCCTGGCCGTTGGTCCGGTGGCGGTGGTTTCCCTGATGACCGCCGCGGCGCTGGCGCCTCTGTTCAGCGCCGGTAGTGTCGAATATGCCGGGGCGGCCATGCTGCTGGCCTTGCTGTCGGGGGCAATATTGTTGCTCATGGCGCTGCTACGGCTGGGCTTTCTGGCCAATTTTCTGAGCCACCCGGTGATCTCCGGCTTCATCAGTGCTTCGGGGCTGCTGATCGCTCTGGGGCAGCTCAAGCATATTCTCGGCGTCAAGGCCGAGGGAGGGAACGCACCTGAGCAGCTGTGGCACCTGCTTGGTACTCTGCCGGATGCTCATCTGCCCACCCTGATGATCGGTACAGCCTGCCTGCTGTTCCTGTTCGGCCTGCGCAGCAAGGGAGGCCCCTGGTTGCGGGCACTGGGGGTGCCGGCAAAGCTCGCTACTCATCTGACCAAAGCCGGGCCGGTGCTGGCTCTTTTGGCCTCCATTCTGGTAGTCAGCCTGCTGGGGCTGGCCGAACAGGGCGTTCGGGTGGTCGGCGAAGTCCCCAGTGGCTTGCCGTCGCTGGTGCTGCCGACGCTCGATGCTGGGCTGGCCCTGCAATTGCTGCCGGCGGCCTTGCTGATCAGCCTGGTAGGCTTTGTCGAGTCGGTCTCGGTCGGCCAGACGCTGGCAGCAAAGCGTCGCCAGCGCATCGAGCCCAATCAGGAGCTGGTGGCACTGGGCAGTGCCAATGTGGCTGCTGCCCTCAGCGGCGGCTTCCCGGTTACCGGTGGTTTTGCGCGCTCCGTGGTCAATTTCGATGCAGGCGCACAGACCCCGCTGGCGGGTGCACTGACAGCGGTGGGGATCGCCCTGACCGTGCTGTTCTTCACACCCTTGTTCGAGAACCTGCCGCATGCCGTACTGGCGGCCACCATCATCGTCGCGGTGCTGGGACTGGTCGATCTGGGGGCTCTGCGGCGCACCTGGCGCTACTCGCGCCAGGATGCCATTGCCATGGCCGCCACCATGCTGGGCGTTCTGTTGATCGGTGTCGAAGCCGGCATCCTGCTTGGTGTCGGGCTGTCGCTGCTGCTGTTCCTCTGGCGTACCAGCAAACCCCATGTGGCGGTGGTCGGCCAGCTGCCCGGGAGCGAGCATTTTCGTAATGTCGAACGCTTTGCGGTGGTGGAAAGTCCCAGCGTGCTATCGATACGGGTGGATGAGAGCCTGTATTTTCCCAATGCACGCTATCTGGAGGATCGCATTGCAGAGCTGGTCGATCAGCACCCGCAAGCCCGTCATCTCGTGCTGATGTGCCCGGGTGTCAACCTGATTGATGCCAGTGCACTGGAAAGCCTTGAGACGATCGCTACGCGCCTGCAGACTGCAGGTATTCAGCTGCATCTGTCCGAGGTCAAGGGGCCAGTGATGGACCGCTTGCGTGAGTCGGACTTCCTCGAGCATTTTGGTGGCAGGGTCTTTCTCAGCCAGTTCGAGGCATTGGCAGCGCTTGACCCGCAGACAACTCATCAGGCCATGTCCCTGCGCCGCAACAATCTGCAGGGTTGACTGCTCCGTTAGCGCCAAAGCTGACCATAGGTAGCTTTGGCGCCAACATGCAGCTCAGGCGGCTGAACACATTGGGCAACCCATCCGACTGCATCAAGGGAGACTAATGCCTCCCAGCGCTCGGCGTTTTTCAAGATAGTTGTCGCGTCGAGCGGCCGTGACTGCCAGGCCTTCACCTCATCGGTTACGGCATCGGTCACCGAGGAGATCAGACTGGGCGATACCTCGGCGCCATACATCTCCTGTAGGTGTGCCTGAATCTCGCGCACGGTCATGCCCCGTGCGTACAGCGAAAGAATCTTGTCGTCGAACCCCACCCAGCGGGTCTGGTGCTTCTCGACGATCTGCGGTTCGAAGGTGCCATGCCGATCACGCGGTATCTCAATGGGCAGCTCGCCGAACTCGCCCTTGAGCTTCTTGCGGCTAAAGCCGTTGCGGGTATTGCCAGACGAGTTACCGACCGGCTGATGCTTGTCGTGCCCCAGATGGTGAGTCAACTCGGCATCCAGCGCACGCTCAACCAGCTTTTTGGTCAGCTGCTTGAGGATGCCTTCGGCACCAATCAGGTCTTCAGGTTTTTGATAGTTGGCCAAGAGCTGATCCAGCAGCTCGTCGGTGATGGGATGTAGTTTCTTGCTCATCGTGTCTCCGGTTCGGAGCGACAGTGTCGCTCATTAGCCGGTTACACCAAAATTCGTACACCCCCGTTCATGGATCGATTACTCTACATGCTTTGTCAAAGGTCTTGAGTACAGCGCTGTACGCCACCTGGAACCCACTTTGCTTTTCAGGCCCCAAAGACAAACCCCCGACCTGCGTATGCAGATCGGGGGTTCGGTATAGGTGCTTGA
>CAZFFB010000151.1:0-5749 GCA_964517735.1 uncultured Pseudomonas sp. | reverse complement strand
CACCTACGCCAGCATGCGCGAGGGCAGCAAGAAGATCCTCTCGCGCATCCCCGGCGCCTGGGAGATCGCCCGGCGCACCGAGGAGCACGCCAAGGGCATGCTGGTGCCCGGCACCCTGTTCGAGGAGCTGGGCTGGAACTACGTCGGCCCGATCGACGGCCACGACCTGCCCCTGCTGATCGCCACCCTCGGCAAGATGCGCAGCCACAAGGGCCCGCAGTTCCTGCATGTGGTGACCAAGAAGGGCAAGGGCTTTGCCCCGGCCGAGGCCGATCCGATCGGCTATCACGCCATCGGCAAGCTGGAGGTGGACGATCCCGGCGCAGCCCGCAAGCCTGCCGGCCCCAAATACGCCGGCGTGTTCGGCCAGTGGCTGTGCGACATGGCCGCGCAGGACGAGCGGCTGATCGGCATCACCCCGGCCATGAAGGAAGGCTCGGATCTGGTGGCCTTCGCCGAGCAGTACCCGCAGCGCTATTTCGATGTGGCGATCGCCGAGCAGCACGCCGTGACCCTGGCCGCGGGCCTGGCCTGCGAAGGCGCCAAGCCGGTGGTGGCGATCTACTCGACCTTCCTGCAGCGCGCCTACGACCAGCTGATTCATGACGTGGCGGTGCAGGATCTGGACGTGCTGCTGGCCATCGACCGCGCCGGGCTGGTCGGTGAGGATGGCCCGACCCATGCCGGCAGCTTCGACCTCTCCTACCTGCGCTGTATCCCCGGCATGCTGGTGATGACCCCAAGCGATGAAAACGAGCTGCGCCTGCTGCTCTCGACCGGTTACCACTACCCGGGCCCGGCGGCGGTGCGCTATCCGCGCGGCAACGGCCCCAACGCACCGATTTCACCCACCCTTGAGGGGGTGACCATCGGCAAGGGCGTGCTGCGCCGCCAGGGCCGCGGTGTGGCCCTGCTGGTGTTCGGCGTGCAGCTGGCCGCCGCGCTGGAGGTGGCCGAGCGCCTGGACGCCACGGTGGTCGACATGCGCTTCGTCAAGCCGCTGGATGAGGCGCTGGTCCGCCAGATGGCCGATACGCACCGGCTGCTGGTGACCGTTGAGGAAAACGCGCTGATGGGCGGTGCCGGCAGTGCGGTGGGCGAGTTCCTTGCCCGGGACAACCGCTGCGTGCCGCTGCTGCAGCTGGGGCTGCCGGATCACTACGTCGAGCACGCCAAGCCCGCCCAGATGCTCGCCGAATGCGGGCTGGATGCCGCCGGCATCGAAGCGGCCGTGCGGGCGCGACTGGCGCTGCTTGAAAGCTGCTCATCACCGGCTGCATGAGCCTCACTTGAGTTGCCGGGCAGCGCCGGGCAGGATGCCCGGCGCCCGCCCCGGCTTCACTGCCAAGGATTACCCGATGACACACGCCCCTCTGACCCTGGCCATCGCCCTGGTCCCCGGCCTTGCGCTGGCCGAAACACCCGGGGACTTCGATCAGCAGCTCAAGCTGCCTGCCCTGGTGGTCACCGCCAGCCGTCAGGCAGAGCCGCGCGCGCAGAGCAGCGCGCTGACCCATGTGTTCACCCGTGACGACATCGAGCGCCTGCAACCCTCAAGCCTTCTCGACCTGCTCAACCGCGTGCCGGGGGTGCAGGTCACCCAGAACGGCGGGCGCGGCAGCCTGGCCGGGCTGTCGATCCGCGGCACCCGCAGCGCTCAGAGCCTGGTGCTGATCGATGGCCAGCGGCTGGTGGATGCCGCCAGCGGCATCGCCCAGCTGGAGGCGTTGAGCGTGGCGCAGATCGAGCGCATCGAGGTGCTGCGCGGTCCTCGCTCGGCCATCTATGGCGCCGATGCCATCGGCGGCGTGGTGCAGATCTTCACCCGCCGGGCCGACGGCCCGGGCCTTGCGCCGAACCTGCGCGTCGCCTACGGCAACCGCAAGACCTGGGAGCGCTCGCTGGGCCTTGCCGGCGGCAATGACGTCACCCGCTTCAGCCTGCAGGCCAGCGCCGACAGCACCGCCGGCATCGACCGTACCCGCCATTCTGCGCCCAGCGATCAGGACCGTGATGCCTGGCGCAACAATGCCGTCAGCCTCAACCTCAGCCACCGCTTCAGCGAAGAGCTCTCGGCCGGTCTCAGCCTGCTGGATCAGCGCGGCGAGAGCGAGTTCGACCTGAGCTTCGCGCAGCCCTACCCCTACAACGATTTCCAGGTCAGCAGCTATGCCGCCTACCTGGAAGCCCGCCCGCACAGCCGCTGGAACAGCCGTCTGGAGCTGGGCCACACCACCAACCGCAACGTCACCCGCGGCGACGGCTCAACGCTCAGCAGCCCGTTCAACACCTACCGTGACAGCCTGGCCTGGCTCAATACGCTGGAGCTGGCCGAAGGCCACAGCCTGCTGCTGGGCGGTGATGCCTATCAGGAAAGCCTGCACAGCCAGCCGCGCTACCAGCAGACCGAACGGCGCAACCATGCGGGGCTTGTGCAGTATCGGGTCAGCGGCGCACCGCTGGGCGGCGAGCTGGGCCTGCGCCATGACAAGAACAGCCAGTTCGGCAGCCAGAACACCTGGAACACCGCCCTGCACCTGGACGTCCACCCGGCACACCGGCTGAGCCTCTCCTATGCCGAGGGTTTTCGCGCCCCAAGCTTCACCGACCTGTACTACCCGGACTCCTGCTTCCCAGGCTTTGGCTGCTTCAGCTACGCCAACCCGGCGCTGCGCCCGGAGCAGTCCAAGACCTACGAGCTGCAATGGCGCGCCGAGCTGAGCGAGCAGACCCGTCTGGAGGCGGCGGCCTATCGCACCGACCTGCGTGATGCCATCGTGTTCAGCGACATTCCGCGCAATATCCAGGCGGCACGCATCAATGGCCTTGAAGCGGCGCTGCAGCATCAGGTGCTGGGCTGGCAGGCCAGTCTGGCCCTGAGCCTGATCGATCCGCGCGACCGGGACAGCGGCCGGCAGCTCAGCCGCCGCGCCAAGCGCACCCTGAGTGCCGACCTTGATCGCCACTTCGGCGCTTTCTCGGTGGGCGCCGGCTGGCAGATGGTCAGCCGCAGCTATGACGATGCCGCCAACCAGCAGGAGATCGCCGGTTACGGGCTGCTCGGTGTGCGCGCCAGCTGGCAGGCGACTGCCGAGCTGCAATTGGGGCTCAAGGTGGACAACCTGCTGGACAAGTCCTACGCGCGCGCCCTGTACGACCACGACTTCGACGGTCAGTACCATCCCTACCGCGAAGAGGGTCGCAGCGCACTGGTCTCCATGACCTGGACGCCGCGCCTCTGAAGCACGCAGCGCCATGGCTCAGGCCGGCACTGACCGGGCCTGAGCGCTTGGCCGGCCTCAGCGCGCCTGATCCAGGTGCGCGCAGAGTTTTTCGGTAGCCGCCAGCATCTGGAAGCTCGGCCGCACCAGGCCGCTGTCCGGCACCACAAAGACCTGCTGCTGGCGCACGGCACGCAGCTGGCTCCAGCGCCGCCAGTCGGCCGCCAGGTGCGCATCGCCGACCAGGATCACGGCCGGATCGCGGGCCAGCACCGCCTCGATGCTGACCTGGGGCGCGGGCAGCGTCAGGTCATCGAACACATTGCGCGCCCCGCACAGGCGCAGCGCATCGCTGATGATCTGCCGCCCGCCCAGCGTGTACAGCGGCCGGTCCCAGACCTGATAGAACACCTCAAGCACCGGGCGCTGCCCGTACTGCGCCTGCAGGGCGGCGATGCCGGCCCGCAGCTCACCGGCCAGCCGCTCGCCGGCCTCGGCCCGCCCCACGGCCCGGCCGATGACGGCCAGCTGGGTGGCCAACTCAGCGAGGCTGTGGGGCTGGGTCTCGATCAGCGGGATGCCCAGCTCGCGCAGGCGCGCATGCAGGACGCTGCCCAGCCCGTCGGGCCAGAGCAGGATCAGGTCAGGTTGCAGGGCCAGCAGGGCCTCGAGATTGAGCTGCCCCTGCCGTCCCAGTGACGGCACCTGCTCAAGGGCCGCCGGCCGCGGTCCGCCATCGAGGATGCCGACCACCTGCGCCGCCGCCCCCAGCTCGACCATGATCTCGCTGAGGGAGGGGGCCGTCGGCTCCACGCGTGGTCGTCCGGCAGATACCTCAGCCGAGACCGGCGTCGCCGCCTGCAGCAGGCCGGCCAGCAGTACCAGCCACAGAGCGATGCCGCGCCGCATCAGCCCAGCTGGCGCGGCAGGCGGTAGAGGATGGCGATCACCACGCTGGCCATCAGCAGCAGGGCCACCGGCACCACATGCAGCTCGGCGACCCGCCCGAGCGCGGCGATCCATGCCGGCAGCAGCGCCGCCAGCAGGCCATTGCGCTGGGCGCTGGCCAGCTGCTGCCAGCCGGCCGCCTCACCGTCGGTGCGCAGGGCGCGCTGGCAGGCGATCAGCGCCCGCTTGTAGCGGTGAAAGAACGGCAGGCTGACGAACATGCCAAGCAGCGCGACAATGAACAGCGGCATCGCCAGGCTGTCCGGCAGACCGGCCTGCTCAGGCGCCAGACGCAGCGCCAGCAAGGGCAGCCAGCCCAGCACCAGCAGCGCCCACCAGCGGCGCGCAAAGTCTGCGCGCCAGCGCTTGAGATCCGTACTCATCAACCCTCCTCACCCTGATGCAGGTTGCCCAGAAGATGGCCGAGCTTGCCGGCCTTGGTCGCCAGATAGTGGCGATTGTGCGGGTTGAGGCCGCTGTGCAGCGGCACGCGCTCGGCCAGCGCAATGCCATAGACCTCCAGCGCCTTGAGCTTGCGCGGGTTGTTGGTCATCAGCTTGAGCTCACGGATGCCCAGGTGCTCGAGCATCGGCCGGCACATGGCGTAATCGCGCTGGTCGGCGCCGAAGCCCAGGCGCTCATTGGCCTCCACGGTATCGGCTCCGGCGTCCTGCAGCGCGTAGGCGCGGATCTTGTTGAGCAGACCGATGCCGCGGCCCTCCTGGCGCAGGTAGAGCAGCACGCCGCGCCCCTCGGCGGCAATCGCCGCCAGCGCCGCCTCCAGCTGTGCGCCGCAGTCGCAGCGCAGGCTGAACAGCGCATCGCCGGTCAGGCACTCGGAGTGCAGGCGACCGAGCACCGGCAGGCCATCGGCAACATCGCCCAGGGTCAGGGCGACGTGCTCCTTGCCGGTTTCCTCATCGAGAAAGCCGTGCATGGTGAACACGCCAAAGGGGGTGGGCAGCTTGGAAGCGGCGACAAAGACGACGGACACCGGGACACTCCTGCAGATCGACAAGGCGGGCGATTGTAGCAGCAGCGCCCGGCGGATTGGCGCGGGGATTGAGGCGGCTCAGCGCCCGCGCCCGGACGGCTTGCCGCCCCGTCCCGCACCGCCGGAGCGTGCGCCCTGCCCCGTCTTGCCGAGGGAGAACTTCGGCAGCTGGCGCACCGCCTCGACCTTGGGCGCGCTGCTGTCCACCCAGCGGCCCAGCGTCTTGCCCGCGGCGCCATCGGCCTTGGGTTTCTTGGGCTTCTTCGGCTTCTTCAGCACCTGGCCATCGGCGCTGGTCGGCGGCACGCGGTGGTCGGGGATGAAGCCCGGCTCGTCATGGCGCGCCAGCACCCGGCCCAGCAGCGCCTCGATGGCCGCCAGCAGCTCCACCTCGTCGGCGCAGACCAGCGAGATCGCCTCACCCGAGGCGCCAGCCCGCCCGGTGCGGCCGATGCGGTGCACATAGTCCTCGGCAACGATCGGCAGATCGAAGTTGACCACCTGCGGCAGCGCGTCGATGTCCAGGCCGCGCGCCGCCACGTCGGTGGCCACCAGCACCTGCACCTCGCCGGCCTTGAAGCGCTCC
>CAZFFB010000150.1:0-5764 GCA_964517735.1 uncultured Pseudomonas sp. | reverse complement strand
CAGGTACTGGGTGAGCAGCGGCACCGGGCGGCCGGTGGCGCCCTTGTCCTTGCCGCCGCTGACCCAGGCGGTGCCGGCGATGTCCAGGTGTGCCCAGTAGAACGCCTTGGCAAAGCGCGACAGGAAGCAGGCGGCGGTGATGGTGCCGGCCTTGGGCCCGCCGATGTTGGCGATGTCGGCAAACGGGCTGTCCAGCTGCTCCTGGTACTCGTCAAACAGCGGCAGCTGCCAGGCACGGTCGCCAGCCTGCTCGCCGGCCTTGAGCACCTGCTGTATCAGACCGTCGTGGTTGCCCAGCAGGCCCGAGGTGTGGCTGCCAAGGGCAGTGATGCAGGCGCCGGTCAGGGTGGCGATATCGATCACCGCCTGCGGCTTGTAGCGCTCGGCATAGGTCAGGGTGTCGCAGAGCACCAGGCGGCCTTCGGCGTCGGTATTGAGGATCTCCACGGTCTGCCCGCTCATGGTGGTGACGATGTCGCCGGGGCGGGTGGCGTGGCCGCTGGGCATGTTCTCAGCGCAAGCCAGAAGGCCCACCACGTTGATCGGCAGGCCCAGCTCGACCAGGGTGCGGAAGGTGCCGAGCACGCTGGCGGCGCCGCACATGTCGTACTTCATCTCGTCCATGCCAAGGCCCGGCTTGAGGCTGATGCCACCGGTGTCGAAAGTGATGCCCTTGCCGACCAGCACGAAGGGGGCGTCGTCCTTCTTGCCGCCCTTGTAATCGAGGACGATCAGCCGCGGCGGCTGCGCGCTGCCCTGGGCAACGGCAAGGAAGGCGCCCATGCCCAGCTCCTTGAGCTTCTTCTCGTCGAGCACCTCGACCTTGAGGCTCTTGCGGCCCTTGGCCAGGGCGCGGGCCTCGTCGGCGAGGAAGCTTGGATGGCAGAGGTTGGGCGGCAGGTTGCCCAGGTCGCGAGCAAAGGCCATGCCGGTAGCGATGGCCTGGCCGTGGCTGACGCCGCGCTCGGCGTCGGCCTGCTCGTTGTCATCGACCAGCAGGGTGAGCTTCTCCAGTGCCGGCGCCTGGGCCTTGTCACGCTTGAAGCGGTCGAAGACATAGCTGCCATCTTGCAGCACCTCGGCCAGCAGACGGGCCTTGGCATAGACATCGCGGTCCTTGACCATCAGCTCGCCGAGGGTCAGCGCGGCGTCCTTGCCGCCCAGTGTCTTCAGGACGGCCAGCGCCGCACCGGCCACCTTGCGAAAGCTGCGCTCGGACAGTTCGCGTTCCTTGCCGCAGCCGACCAGCAGGATGCGCTCGGCCTTGACGCCGGGCAGGCCATGCAGCAGCAGGGTCTGCCCGGGTTTGCCGGCCAGATCACCGCGCTTGAGAAGGGCGCTCAGCGCCCCCTCGCTGGCAGCATCCAGGGCGCGGGCGGCAGCACCCGGCTTGCGGCCTTCGCCGATGGCGACGACCAGGGTGGCGGTTTTCAGGGTTTCCGGATGGGCGCTCTTGACGAGGAATTGCATGGAGGGGGTCCCCAAGACAAACAGGCGGTATTGCAGGATAATGCCGGCCTGTTTTTCGGGTAGCCCCGGGCCGGCGCAGATTGTCGGCTAGTCTGAACGCTGCCCCCCGAGCCTGACAACCCTGGAGTCACCCAGCCTTGATTGTCTTCCGCTACCTGTCCCGCGAAGTGCTGGTGACCCTGAGTGCGGTGAGTGCCGTGCTGCTGGTGATCATCATGAGCGGGCGCTTCATCAAGTACCTGGCGCAGGCCGCTCAGGGCATGCTCGATCCGGGCGTCTTGCTGCTGATCATGGCCTATCGCATGCCAGGCTTTCTGCAGCTGATCCTGCCGCTTGGGCTGTTCCTGGGCATCTTGCTGGCCTATGGGCGGCTGTATCTTGAGTCGGAGATGAGCGTGCTGCAGGCCAGTGGCGTCAGTGCCCAGCGCATCCTGCTCTACACCCTGGCCCCGGCGCTGCTGGTGGCGCTGCTGGTGGGCTGGCTCAGCCTGTACATGGCCCCGCAGGGCATCCACAAGGTCGAGCAGATTCTCAACAGTCAGGCTTCGCTGACCGAGTTCGATACCCTGCAGCCCGGACGCTTCCAGTCGATGCGTGGTGGCAGCCGGGTCACCTATACCGAGGGCTTGTCTGAGGATCGCAGCGAGCTTGCCGGGGTATTCATCTCCGAGCAGCAGGTGGGCAGCGGCAACCGCACCCGCGGCATTTCCCTGCTGCTGGCCGAATCCGGGCGTCAGGAGCTGCGCGCCGATGGCAGCCGCTATCTGATTCTGGAAAACGGTTACCGCTATGACGGCACGCCCGGCCAGGCCGACTACCGCCTCATCCATTACGAGCGCTACGGGGTGCTGCTGCCCAAACCCGAGATCCGTGCCGAGGTCGGCGAGCGCGAGGCGCTGCCTAGCGCTGACCTGCTGAACAGCGATGATCCGCGCGATCAGGCCGAACTGCAGTGGCGCTTGTCGATTCCGTTGCTGGTATTTGTGGTCACGGTGCTGGCGGTGCCGCTGGCTCAGGTCAATCCACGCCAGGGGCGCTTCCTCAAGCTGCTGCCGGCGATCCTGCTGTACATGCTCTATCTGATCCTGCTGATCGCCGTGCGCGGTCAGCTGGAGAAAGGCGGCCTGCCTCTGGCGCTGGGGCTGTGGTGGGTGCATGGCCTGTTCCTGGCGATCGGCCTGCTGCTGCTTTATTGGGAGCCTTTGCAGCTGCGCCGTGCGGCGCGGCGTGCCGCTCGGGAGGTGCGTCCGTGAACCGGCTGGATCGCTATATCGGCCGCAGCGTGCTGCTGGCCATTCTCGGCGTGCTGGGGGTGATCGTCGGCCTGGCCCTGCTGTTTGCCTTTATCGACGAGCTGGGCGACCTGGCGCCCGGTTACGGAGTCGCCCAGATCGCCCTGTATGTGCTGCTGGGTACGCCACAGCGTCTTTACGAGCTGCTGCCAATGGCGGTGCTGATCGGCTGTCTGGTCGGTCTGGGGACGCTGGCCAGCAGCAGCGAGCTGACCGTGATGCGTGCAGCCGGCCTGTCGCTGACTCGCATTGTGATGGCGGTGATGCGCCCGATGGTGCTGCTGGTGCTGCTGGGGGCGCTGGTCGGTGAGTATCTGGCACCCTGGAGTGCCAATCTGGCCCAGGGCAGCCGTGCGCTGGCGCTGGGCGGTGGCGAGGCGCAGAGCTCTCGGCGCGGGCTCTGGCACCGTCAGGGCGATGAGTTCATCCATATCAATGCCGTGCAGCCCGGCGGCGTCCTGCTGGGGGTGACGCGCTATCGCTTTGCCCAGGATCGCACCCTGCAGGTTGCCAGCTTTGCCCGGCGCGGGCTGTATCAGGGCGATCACTGGCTGCTGGAGGAGGTGGCGACCACCCGTCTCTACGAAGATCGCAGCGAGGTGCAGCAGCAGGCTAGCGAGCGTTGGGATGTGGCGCTGACCCCCGAGTTGCTGGGTACGGTCGTGCTGGCGCCCGATGCCTTGTCGATGAGCGGGCTGTGGCGTTACGCCCGTTATCTGGGGGAGCAGGGCCTCAATGCCGATCGCTACTGGCTGGCCTTCTGGAACAAGGCACTGCAGCCGCTGGTCACGGCCGCACTGGTGCTGCTGGCGATTTCTTTCATCTTCGGCCCGTTACGCTCGGTGACCCTCGGGCAGCGACTGTTTACCGGGGTGGTGGTCGGCTTCGTGTTTCGCATCGGCCAGGATCTGCTCGGGCCGGCGAGTCTGGTCTTTGGCTTCTCGCCGCTGCTGGCCGTGCTGCTGCCGGCCGGGCTTTGCGCGCTGATCGGCGGCTGGTTGCTGCGCCGCGCGGGCTGACGTGCTGGAGCAGGTGTCCACCAGAACGACAAGGCCCCGAATCAGTCGGGGCCTTGTCGTTTTCACCGAAGTGCTGGCGCCATGTTCAGCGCTTGAGCGCCGGCGGCAGATGCGGCTGGATGGCGGTCAGTACCGCCTTGAAGCACTTGGTGTTGCCGGCGACGATATGACCCTTGTCGAGAAACTCATGGCCACCGGAGAAGTCGCTGGCCAGCCCGCCGGCTTCCTGCACCAGCAGCGCGCCGGCCGCCATGTCCCACTCGGACAGGCCGAACTCCCAGAACGCATCGAAGCGGCCGGCGGCAACATAGGCCAGGTCCAGACTGGCGGCACCGGCCCGGCGAATACCGGCGGTCTGGCCGACCAGGCTGCGGAACCTGCCAAGGTAGCTGTCCAGGTGGTCGAGCTGGCTGTCGCGGAACGGGAAGCCGGTCCCCAGCAGTGCGCCTTCCAGGCTGCGGCGGTTGCTGACGCGGATACGCTTGCCGTTGAGTGCCGCGCCACGGCCGCGGCTGGCGGTGAACTCTTCCTGGCGGATCGGATCCAGTACCACGGCATGTTCGAGGCGGCCGCGGTACTTGCAGGCGATGCTCACCGCAAAGTGCGGCACGCCGTGGATGAAGTTGGTGGTGCCATCGAGCGGGTCGATGATCCACAGGTAGTCGGCGCCTTCGCCGCTGCCCTGCACCAGGCCGCTTTCCTCGCCCATGAAGCCGTGATTGGGATAGGCTTTGCGCAGCACACTCAGGATGCTCTGCTCGGCGGCACGGTCCACCTCGGTGACGTAGTCCTTGGCGTCCTTCTCGTTGATCGAGAGCACGTCCAGGCGCTCGATCGAGCGGAAGATCAGTTCACCGGCACTGCGGGCCGCGCGCAGCGCGATATTCAGCATGGGCTGCATGGAGGAGGTCACCTGGGCTGTTAAAGAAAGCCGCGAATTCTAACAGAAAGCCGCACGGGCAGGGCAGCATGGATTGGGCATTATCTGCTCTGCGGCGTTGCAGCGGTGTGTGGGTGATGAGGGGGAGTGCGCAGGCTCAGCCAGGGCACCTGGCCATCGACGAATCGGGCCTGCCGCTCCTGCGGGCTGAAAATAATCGGTACATGATCGCCGACCAGCAACACCCGGACATCCTGCATCGAACCTTCGCTGAGCAGCTGGGCCAGGCCCTGGAAGAACTGGGCCTGCAGACGCAGGTTGCGGCAGGACTGGCTCTGCGGATCGATGGCAAAGGCGGTACAGTCGAAGGCGTCGATGCGGATATCGCGCTCATCGTAGATCGAGTGACTGTTGAGGGTCAGCCAGTACAAAAAACGCCGGCCGGGGCTGGCAAAGAACTCGCGCACCACCTCGCGCAGATCCAGATCGCAGGCGCCCGGGAAGGAGTGGCAGCGCTGCGGCCATGACCGGCTCTCGAAGAAGGTGCGCTTGGCAAAGCCGATGTGCGGATACCACAGATGCCGGTCATACATCAGGCTGACCGCCAACAGTCTGGGCTATTCGCGCTATCTGGCCGGTGACTGGGAGAGTGCCCGCCAGGCGTATCGGCAGGCACTCGGCTTTGATCCGGCCTACAAGCCGGCATGGCGAAATTACGGCCTGCTGCTGGCACGCATGGGGCGTTATGAGGAGGCCCTGTCGGCCTTCGAGCAGGTCGGCACGCGTGCCGAGGCCAGTAATGATGTCGGCTATGTATGCCTGATCGAGGGCAAGCTGAGTGAGGCGGAGGGGTTCTTCCGCAGTGCCATCGACCTTGCGCCAGCGCATTACGAGGTGGCCGCCCAGAACCTGCGCCGCGTGCAGCAGGTGCGCCGCCTGCGCAGTCAGGGCGGTGATGTCGGTACGCTGGGCTTGCCGCTGGTCAGTGCCCCCGTGAGTGTGCCGGCCATTGAGGCGCCATTGCCGACGGCTCTGCCGCCGGTGCACCAACCCCAGCCCTGATGGCCGATCAGCAGCCCTGCTCGTCAGGCTGTGCTGCAGGC
>CAZFFB010000149.1:0-5765 GCA_964517735.1 uncultured Pseudomonas sp. | reverse complement strand
AGCAGGGTGCAAATTACGTAGCGCCGCTGCAGCTGTCCAGTGGAGCTGCGGATATCACGCTGGCCGACCAGCGGTGCCTCGCAGACCTGTTGCTGCGGATGGCGGCGGCTGCCGGTGTGGGCGGTGAAGCGCAGCCAAAGCGCCCCGTCCCGTGTGAAGGGCTGCAGGTCACTGGCATGCAGGGTCGCGGTGCTGGCGCCGGTGTCGATGCGCGCGCGCAGGGCCGCGATGCCCAGCTCCGGCAGGGCGATCCATTCCTTGAGGCCGACCATGGCCGGCAGGGCAAAGGTATTCACGACAAGATATTCCGCAAAGGTGGCAAGCCAGCGGCAGGCTGCCCGGTATGCCAGCATGGTATGACAAACGTTTGAACGCCAGCGCACGGTGCGCCGGCATGCAGGAGGGGTGATGGGACAGCAAGTCAGTGAGCGGGACGCGGACGAGCGGGTGCGCCTGGACAAGTGGCTGTGGGCGGCGCGTTTTTTCAAGACCCGGGCGCTGGCGCGGGCAGCAATCGAGAGCGGCAAGGTGCATTGCCGGGGCGAGCGCTGCAAGCCCTCCCGCGAGCCGCGGGTCGGTGATGAGCTGCAGATCCGCAGCAGTCTGGAGGAGCGGGTGGTGATCGTGCAGGCCCTGTCGGCAGTGCGCCGCGGCGCCCCCGAGGCGCAGCAACTCTACACGGAAACGCCCGACAGTCTGGCGCGGCGCGAGCAAGCCGCCGAGCTGCGCCGCGCCGGCGCGCTGGGGCTGCAGACCGACGGGCGGCCGAACAAGAAGCAGCGCCGGCAGATCCATCAGTTCCGCGACGGACATTGAGTGACGCCCGATAGAGCGCCTCTTGTCATCCGATAGGTGCGCGAGTCTTGGTCGCGCCTGCATTTATGCCTAGAATCGCGACCTTTATGGTCCCCATGGGCTTTTGAGCGAGCAGGCATGTCCGATTTCACCCAGCGCTTCCTTTTCGATGACAACGACGTGCGTGGCGAGATGGTCGAACTCGACCGCAGCTATGCCGAGGTGCTGGCCAAGCACGCCTACCCGGAGCCGGTTGCCCGCCTGCTGGGCGAGATGCTGGCCGCGGCGGCGCTCTTGGGGGACATCCTCAAGTTCGACGGCCTGCTGGTGCTGCAGGCGCGCTCCTCGGGCGCGGTGCCGCTGCTGATGGTGGAGATTTCCAGCGAGCGCGAGGTGCGTGGCATCGCCCGCTATGAAGCCGAGCAGATCGCCGCCGATGCGGGCCTGCGTGAGCTGATGCCCGAAGGCGTGCTGGCGATGACCATCGACCCGCGCGAAGGGCAGCGCTATCAGGGGATCGTCAGCCTGGATGGCGACAGCCTCTCGGCCTGCTTCTCCGAATACTTTGCCCTCTCCCAGCAGCTGCCCAGCCGCTTCTGGCTGCGCGCCGACAGCCGGCGCGCCCGTGGCCTGCTCTTGCAGCAACTGCCCGCTGACCGGTTGACCGACAGCGAGGCGCGCAGCGCCAGCTGGGAGCATCTGGTCACCCTGGCCGATACCCTGAGCACCGAGGAGCTGCTGGCGCTGGATAACCAGACCCTGCTGCACCGCCTCTACCATCAGGAGGAGCTGCGCCTGTTCGAGCCCCAGCCGCTGCGCTTTGCCTGCAGCTGCTCGCGGGAACGCTCGGCCGGGGCGCTGGTCAGTCTGGGCGAGGCGGATGTGCTGGCACTCCTGGAGGAGCGCGGCGGTAAGGTGGAAATCGACTGCCAGTTCTGCAATGCGCGTTACCAATTCGATGCAGCGGACGTCACCCAATTGTTCGCCGGTGGTGGCAGCGGCGCGCCGTCACCGACCCGGCACTGATTGCCTGCACCCTTGCGGTGCTTTCTGGCATAATCGCGCGCACTTTTTCTCGCTGTAGTCGGCCTGGCCGCTGGCTACAAATCGTATAGATAGAGCACCCGGCCGCGGGCCGACGGGGACCACATGACGCAAGCCAACACTGCCGTGTACACCGACATCAGCATTGCCGAACTGATCGAGCAGGCTATCCGCCGTGGCGAGGGTGAACTCGCTGCCAACGGCTCGCTGGTCGTGCGTACCGGCCATCGTACCGGCCGCTCGCCGATGGATCGCTTCATCGTGCAGGAGCCGAGCACCGAGGCGAAGATCGCTTGGGGCAAGATCAATCGTCCGTTCCCGGCCGACAAGTTCGATGCCCTGTGGGAGCGCGTTGAGGCCTACATCGGTGAGCGCGAGCACTTCATCTCCCATGTGCACGTCGGCTCCGCCGAGGCGCACTACCTGCCGGTCAAGATGACCACCGAGACCGCCTGGCACAACCTGTTCGGTCGCTGCCTGTTCATCGCCCCGGACACCTTCAACCCGGCCGGCAAGGGCGAGTGGCGCATCCTCAACGTGCCGTCCTTCGTCTGCGAGCCGGAGCGTGATGGCACCAACTCCGACGGCTGCGTGATCATCAACTTCGAGCAGAAGAAGGTGCTGATCGCCGGCATGCGCTACGCCGGCGAGATGAAGAAGTCGATGTTCTCGGTACAGAACTTCCTGCTGCCGGAAGCCGACGTGCTGCCGATGCACTGCGCGGCCAACATCGGTGAAGAAGGCGACGTTACCCTGTTCTTCGGTCTGTCCGGCACCGGCAAGACCACCCTGTCCGCGGACGAAAGCCGCTACCTGATCGGCGACGACGAGCACGGCTGGGGCGAGGGCGTGGTGTTCAACATCGAGGGCGGCTGCTACGCCAAGTGCATCGACCTCTCGGAGAAGAACGAGCCGGTGATCTGGAAGGCCATCCAGTTCGGCGCCGTACTGGAGAACGTGGTGCTCGACGAGCGCACCCGTCAGCCGGATTACGCCGATGCCAGCCTGACCCAGAACAGCCGTGCCGCCTACCCGCTGACCCACGTCGAGAAGCGCTCCGAGAAGAACCTCGGCGGTGAGCCGAACGCGGTGATCTTCCTGACCTGCGACCTGACTGGCGTATTGCCGCCGGTGTCGATCCTCAACAACGAGCAGGCGGCCTACCACTTCCTGTCCGGCTACACCGCGCTGGTCGGTTCCACCGAGATGGGCAGCGGCAGCGGTATCAAGTCGACCTTCTCCACCTGCTTCGGTGCGCCGTTCTTCCCGCGTCCGGCTGGCGAGTACGCTGAACTGCTGATCAAGCGCATCAAGGCCTTCGGCTCCAAGGTCTACCTGGTCAACACCGGCTGGACCGGCGGTGGCTATGGCGTCGGCAAGCGCTTCAGCATCCCGACCACCCGCGCCGTGATCGCCGCGATCCAGAGCGGTGCGCTGGTCGGTGCCGAGACCGAGCACCTGCCGATCATCAACCTGGACGTGCCGAAGGCTGTCGAGGGCGTGGACAGCCAGCTGCTCAACCCGCGCAACACCTGGGCGGACGGCGCCGAGTACGACAAGGCGGCCCGCGCCCTGGCCAAGCTGTTCATCGAGAACTTCGAGAAGTTCGAGGTTTCCGAGGCCATCCGTCAGGCCGGTCCGCAGCTGTAAGCGAACCGCGCTGTCTGCAGAAGCCGCCTTTGGGCGGCTTCTGTCATTCTGTTCCCCGTAAGGAGAAAGTCATGGATACCCTTGAAGCCCTGCGCAGCCGCCGCGCGGTCAAGCATTACGATGCCAGCCATGTGATGAGCGAGGCTGAGCAGCGCGAGCTGCTGGAGCTGGCGCTGCTGTCGCCGACCGCCTTCAACCTGCAGCACTGGCGCTTTGTCGTGGTCGAGGAGCCGGCTCTGCGCCGCGAGATTCGCACCCTGGCCTGGGATCAGGCCCAGGTCACCGATGCCAGCCTGCTGGTGGTGCTGTGCGCTGACCTGGCCAGCTGGCAGAAGCAGGCTGCGCGGGTCTGGGCTGATGCACCGCAGGCGGCGCGTGATTTCCTCGTGCCGGCCATCGACGCCTACTACCGCGATGCGCCGCAGGTACAGCGTGACGAGGCGATGCGCAGCTGCGGCATCGCCGCGCAGAGCCTGATGCTGGCCGCCCGTGGCATGGGTTATGACAGCTGCCCGATGGATGGTTTTGACTTTGACAAGGTGGCCGAGCTGATCAACCTGCCGAGTGATCACTGCATCAGCCTGATGCTGGCGATCGGCAAGGCGGCGATTCCGGCCCAGCCGCGCATCGGCAAGCTGCCTTTTGATGAGGTGGTGATCCGCAACCGCTTCTGAGCGGGCCGGTTGCGGTAGCGCCAACAAACAAGGGCACCCGAGGGTGCCCTTGTGGTTTCTGCAGGATCAGTCACGCCAGTAGCGGGCCCGGCGGTTTTCGCGCCATTCGCGGCGCTGCTCGTCGCGGGTGTTGCGATCGCCAATGTTGTTGCCGACGCCGCTGCCCAGTGCAGCACCGATAGCCGCACCGACCAGGCCGCCGGTATTGCCGCCGACCTGGCGACCGACCACCTGACCCCCGGCGCCGCCGAGGCCCCCGCCAATCGCCGCCTCGGTACGGCTGCCCCGATTGGCACCGACCGCACCGGCGGCCGCGCCGCCGACGCCGGCCCCGATGGTGGCACCGGTACTGCCGCCGATTTGCTGGCCGACCACCGAACCCAGCACGCCGCCCAGGGCGCCGGTAATCGCGCTGCGGGTATCACCGTCGGCCATCGCCGGGGCGCTGGACAGGCTCAGGGCCAGCAGGAGCAGGGAAGGGTATTTCATGACAGGTCACTCCGTGGTCATCAAGAAAAGCTGCCTGTCATTGACCTGCGGCGCTGCTGGCCGGTTCCATCGGCGGCGAAGGTTTTTAATTTTCGCCGAGGTTCAGCGTCGATGACGACGCTGCTGCGTTCTCGGCCTCGCCGCCCGCCAGGTCTGCCAGCAGCGTGTGGTAATGCTCGATGGCGGCAAACTCCTCAGTGTTCTTCAGCGGGCCGCGGCTGTCCGGCTGGCGCACGCCGAGCAGGTAGGCGATGCCGTAGTCGCGGGCGCTGCGCAGGATTGGCAGGCTGTCGTCGATGAACAGGCTACGCGCCGGATCAAAGCCGAAGTCCTGCTGCAGGGCGAACCAGAACTGCTGATCCTCCTTGGGGAAGCCGTAGTCGTGGGAGCTGATCAGCCGGTCGAAGTAGGGGGCGAGCTCGATGCGCTCCATCTTCAGCGACAGCGAGTCGCGGTGCGCGTTGGTGATCAGCGCCACGCGCTTGCCGGCGGCGCGCAGGGCGGCGAGGAAGCGGTCAGCATCCGGGCGCAGGGCAATCAGGTGGGCGATTTCGTCCTTCAAGGCGCGCACCGGCAGGTCTAGTTCGCGGGTCCAGAAATCCAGGCAGTACCAGCTCAGCTGCCCAGCATGTTGCTGGAACAGCGGCAGCAGTTCGGCCAGTGCGGCATCCAGCGTGATGGCGTGCTTGTCGGCGTAGCGTTGTGGCAGATGGTGCAGCCAGAACTGGTTGTCAAAGTGCAGATCGAGCAGGGTGCCGTCCATGTCGAGCAGGACGGTATCGATACGGTTCCAGGGCAGCGCAGGCATGGCGGGCGACTCGCTCAGAGGGCAGCGCAAGGCCGCTGCCGGGCGTCGAAATGGGAGGGCGTTATGATAACGTGTCAACCTCGCCGAGGAGTCCATCTATGCGTCAGAAACCCGCTGTACTTGCCCGCGCCATCGTCGCCAGGAGTCGTCTGTTCACGGTCGAGGAGCTGCAGTTGCGCTTTGCCAATGGTGTCGAGCGCACCTACGAGCGGCTGGTCAGTCGCGGCATGGGTTATGGGGCAGTGATGGTGGTGGCCATGGAGGATGCCGAGACGGTGCTCCTGATCGAGGAGTACTGCGGCGGT
>CAZFFB010000148.1:0-5778 GCA_964517735.1 uncultured Pseudomonas sp. | reverse complement strand
GGAAGGAGCGGCGCAGCAGCGAGCGCACCTTGGCGGCCAGCGGATCGTTGAAAGTCTTGTTCAGGTCAGCGACCTGCACCTGGGTCGGATCGATCTGCCCGCCAGCCCCCCCGGTGGTGACGATGGCGATCTTGCGCCGCTTGCACCAGCTGATCAGCGCCGCCTTGGCGGCCACGCTGTCGATGCAGTCGATCACCCCGTCAAGCTGTTCGGTGATGCAGGCGGCCATGCTCTCGCGGGTGACGAAATCTGCGACCGCATGCACCGTGCAAGCCGGATTGATGGCCAGGATCCGCTCGGCCATCGCCTCGACCTTGGCACGACCGATGTTGCCGGCATGGGCGTGGATCTGCCGGTTGCTGTTGGTCACACAGACATCGTCCAGATCAAACAGCGAAATCTCGCCCACCCCGCTGCGCGCCAGCGCCTCGGCCACCCAGGAACCCACCCCGCCAATGCCCACCACCGCCACATGGGCGCGTGCCAGCCGCTCAAGGCCGCTGCGGCCATAACGGCGGGCGATGCCGCCAAAACGCTGCTCATCGATCTGCATGAAACCCCCGGAAAATGGCGTGGCGCATTATAGATTCGAGGGGCGCGTGTGCGCAGCATGCCACCCTGTACAGCCCGCAAGGCCGGGAGTAGGATGCGCGCGCCGACGCTCGTCGGATCCCCCCTGTTCCCTCTCTCGGAACCCCGCACACATGTCTGCTCGCAAATTGGGTCTCAACCTGGTCATTGTTGTGGCCGTGGCCTCGCTGTTCACCGGTCTCTGGGCCTGGTACAACCAGCCGATCAAGGCGGCGGACTGGCCTGACAGCATCTCCGGCTACTCCTATTCACCGTTTCGCCTCGGGCAAAATCCGCAGGATGGCGTTTATCCCAGCGAAGCTGAAGTACGCGAGGATCTCGAGCTGCTGAGCGGCCAGACCGATAACGTGCGCACCTACTCGGTAGACGACATCCTCGGCGAAATTCCACGCCTGGCCGAGGAAGCCGGTCTTCGTGTCACCCTCGGCATCTGGCTGAGCAACGACCTTGAGGCCAATGAATGGCAGATCCGCCGCGGCATCGAAATCGCCCGCCAGCAGCGTAATGTGGTGCGGGTCGTGGTCGGTAACGAAGCGCTGTTTCGTGAGGAGGTCAGCGTCGAGCAGATGATCGGCTATCTGGACCGGGTACGCAGTGCCCTCAAGGTGCCGGTGACCACCGCCGAGCAGTGGCATATCTGGCAGAAGTATCCGCAGCTGGCACAGCATGTGGACCTGATTGCCGCCCACGTGCTGCCCTACTGGGAGTTCGTGCCCCGCGAGGATTCGGTGCAGTTCGTGCTGGAACGGGCCCGTGAGCTCAGGCAGCTGTTCCCGAAAAAGCCGCTGCTGCTGGCTGAAGTCGGCTGGCCGAGCAACGGCCGGACCCGTGGTGGGGCGGTGGCCGATCAGGCCGAGCAGGCACTGTATCTGCGCAGCCTGGTCAACACCCTCAACGCCCGCGGCTACAGCTACTTCATCATCGAGGCCTTTGACCAGCCGTGGAAGGCCGGCGATGAAGGCGCAGTGGGGGCCTACTGGGGCGTCTACGATGCCGAGCGCCAGGCCAAGTTCCCGTTCACCGGCCATGTGGTGGAGATCCCCGAATGGCGCCTGCTGGCCAGTGCCTCGGTGGTGCTGGGCCTGCTGGCCTGCGGCGCGCTGGGGGTGATGATCGTGCTGCTCACCGAGGCCCATGAGCTGGCCGAGACGGTATGGAAGCGCCAGCGTGTGCGGCCCTTCCCGGCGGTGACCGGCGATCAGGCCTGGCGGCCCAAGGTGTCGATCCATGTACCCTGCTACAACGAACCACCGGAGATGGTCAAACAGACCCTTGATGCCCTGGCACGTCTCGACTACCCGGACTTCGAGGTGCTGGTGATCGACAATAACACCAGGGATCCAGCGGTCTGGCAGCCGGTCGAGGCGCACTGCGCGGCCCTTGGCCCGCGTTTTCGCTTCTTCCATGTCGCACCGCTGGCCGGCTTCAAGGGCGGCGCGCTCAACTATGTGCTCGAGCGCACCGCCCCAGATGCCCAGATCATCGCGGTGATCGACTCTGACTACTGCGTCGAGCCGCAATGGCTCAAGCACATGGTGCCGCACTTCAGTGATCCACAGATTGCTGTGGTGCAGTCCCCCCAGGACTATCGTGACGGCGGCGAGTCACTGTTCAAGAAGCTGTGCTTTGCCGAATACAAGGGCTTCTTCCACATCGGCATGGTCACCCGCAATGATCGCGATGCGATCATCCAGCACGGCACCATGACCATGATCCGCCGCTCGGTGATGCAGGCGCTGGGCTGGGCCGACTGGTGCATCACCGAGGATGCCGAGCTTGGCCTGCGGGTCTTCGAACGTGGCCTCTCCGCTGCCTATTCCGAGCAAAGCTATGGCCGCGGCCTGATGCCCGACACCTTCACCGATTTCAAGAAGCAGCGTTTTCGCTGGGCCTATGGCGCGATGCAGATCATGAAGCATCATGCCGCCAGCCTGCTCCTTGGGCGCGGCAGCGAGCTGTCGCGCGGGCCGCGCTATCACTTCATTGCCGGCTGGCTGCCCTGGGTCGCTGATGGCCTCAATGTGTTCTTCACCCTCGGCGCGCTGCTCTGGTCGGCGGCGATGATCATCGTCCCCAACCGGGTCGATCCGCCGCTGATGATCTTCGCCATCCCGCCGCTGGCGCTGTTCGTATTCAAGCTGGGCAAGATTCTTTATCTGTACCGGCGTGCCATGGGCGTGCGCCTGCTGGAGGCTGGCGCGGCAGCGATCGCTGGCCTGGCCCTGTCCCATACCATCGCCAAGGCGGTGATCTATGGCCTGCTCACCCGCAGCATCCCGTTCTTCCGCACGCCAAAGCTGCGCAGCAGCCACGGACTGCTGGTGGCGCTGGCCGAGGCCCGCGAGGAGCTGTTCATCATGCTGCTGCTGTGGGGCGCGGCGCTGGGCATTGCCCTGACCCAACCGCTGCCAGGCCTTGATGTGTACTTCTGGGTTGCCGTGCTGCTGGTGCAGTCGCTGCCGTATCTGGCCGCACTGCTCATGGCGCTGCTCTCTGCACAGCGGCGTCCGGAAGTGGACCGCGACGCTACCGTCCGCTGAGGCCACCACACGGTCTGCCCCGATAACGGCGCTCTGACCGGCGCCGTTTTCCTTTAAGATAACGCTCCCCGATCTGCCCCGCTCCGGAGTCTGCATGACCACCCTGTCCCCGACCCTCGAACTGGCCTGCGAGCTGATCCGCCGCGCCTCCGTCACGCCGCTGGACGAAGGCTGCCAGGCCCTGATGATGGACCGTCTGGCCGCCTGCGGCTTCACCCTCGAACCCATGAACATCGAGGAGGTACAGAACTTCTGGGCACGGCGCGGCGGCGATGGCCCGGTGCTGTGCTTTGCCGGACACACCGACGTGGTGCCCACCGGCCCGCTGGAGGCCTGGCAGCATCCGCCCTTCGAGGCCTTCATCGATGCTGACGGCATGCTGCGCGGGCGCGGCGCCGCCGACATGAAGGGCAGTCTGGCGGCGATGATCGTCGCCGTCGAGCGCTTCGTCACTGACCATCCCCAGCATAAGGGTGCGATCGCGTTCCTGATCACCAGCGACGAGGAAGGCCCGGCTATCCACGGCACCAAAGCAGTGGTCGAGCGCCTCGCCGCGCGCCATGAGCGCCTCGACTGGTGCATCGTCGGTGAGCCATCGAGCACCGCGCAGGTCGGCGACATCGTCAAGAATGGTCGGCGCGGCTCGCTCAACGGCCGCCTGCGGGTCAAGGGCGTGCAGGGCCACGTCGCCTACCCGCACCTGGCGAAGAACCCCATCCACCTCGCCGCCCCGGCGCTGGCCGAGCTGGCCGGCGAGCACTGGGACGCCGGCAACGCCTTCTTCCCGCCGACCAGCTTCCAGATCTCCAACATCCACGCCGGCACCGGTACCACCAACGTCATCCCCGGCGAGCTGACCTGCCTGTTCAACTTCCGCTTCTCCACCGAATCCACCGTGGAAGGCCTTCAGCAGCGCGTCGAGGCGATCCTCGACAGGCACGGCCTGGACTGGCAGATCGACTGGTCGCTGTCCGGACTGCCGTTCCTCACCGAACCGGGTGCGCTGCTCGATGCGGTGTCGGCGAGCATCAAGGCCGTCACCGGCCGCGACACCAGCCCCTCGACCACCGGCGGCACCTCGGACGGCCGCTTCATCGCCACCCTGGGCACCCAGGTGGTCGAACTCGGCCCGGTCAACGCCACCATTCACCAGGTCAACGAGCGGGTGCTGGCCAGCGACCTGGACCTGCTCACCGAGATCTACTACCAGACGCTGGTGCGTCTGCTGGCGGCCTGACCATGCTCATCTGCCCGATCTGCAGCGGTGCGCTGCATGCCCAAGACAACGGCGTGCAGTGCAGCCACGGCCACCGCTTCGACCGCGCCCGCCAGGGCTACCTGAACCTCTTGCCGGTGCAGCACAAGAAGAGCCTCGACCCGGGCGACAACGCCGCGATGGTCGAGGCGCGCCGGCGCTTCCTCGGCGCCGGCCACTACGCACCGCTGGCCGCGCGACTGGCCGAACTGGCCGTGCAGCGCACGCCGGCGCGCTGGATCGACATCGGCTGCGGCGAGGGCTACTACACCGCGCAGCTGGCCGATGCGCTGCCGGCGGCCGACGGCTACGCCCTGGACATCTCCCGCGAGGCGGTCAAGCGCGCCTGCAGGCGCGCCCCGCAACTGACCTGGATGGTCGCCAGCATGGCCCGCGTGCCGCTGGCCACCGGCTCCTGCGGCTTGCTGGCCAGCGTGTTCAGCCCGATCGACTGGGTCGAGGCGGCGCGCCTGCTGCGCCCGGGTGGCGGCATCCTGCGCCTGGGGCCGGCGCGCCTACACCTCTACGAGCTGCGCCAGAAGCTCTACGACGAGGTGCGCGACTATCAGGATGACAAGCACCTGAGCGACCTGCCCGATACCCTGCAACTGGCCGATACCCAGACCCTGGAGTTCCGCCTGAGCCTGGACAGCTTCGAGGCGCGCAGCGACCTGCTGGCGATGACCCCGCACGGCTGGCGGGTCAATGCCGAACGCCGCGAACGGATCCTCGCCGAGCCCTTCGAGGTCACCGTGTCCGCCCGCTACGACTGGATCGAACGCCAGTAAGCCCTCTGCCCAGGACATCCGACATGCGCCAACCGGACATCGAGATCTACCTCAAGGACGTCGAACTGCCAGCGATCAGCGCCTGGCTGGAACAGGCCCTCGGCCCCTGCACACCCTGGCAGACCCGCGGCCAGACCAGCCGCTGCATTGCCGGCGGCATCCCGGTTACCTGGCTGCCCAAGGCGGTGGGTCGCTGGAGCAGCCTGCTGCTGGAAAGCGATCGCACGCCCTGGGCGGACGATCTGGCCTGCGCACAAGCCGCTTTTGCCGCGCTCGGCGTGCAGGTGCGCTGCGCCCCGGGCAGCTGGAGCGAGGAACAGGGCGAGGAAGATGCCGACCGCTGGCTGAAGGTGACGGCCGAGGGGGTCAGCGAAATTCAGTGGCGCACTGATTGAGCAGAATATGTAGTGGCCATGAACCGCTCAGAGAGTGAACTGCCCCTGCCGGAGTCTGCCGCTGTGTCCTGCCCTGCCCCGTCCACTGCACTGGCCTCGCCGGGTAATCCGCTGCAGCTGATCTATCGCGACGACTGGCTGCTGGCGGTGCACAAGCCAGCCGGGTTGCTGGTGCATCGCAGCCCGATCGATCGTCACGAAACCGAGTT
>CAZFFB010000147.1:0-5788 GCA_964517735.1 uncultured Pseudomonas sp. | reverse complement strand
CTGGATAGAGCATCCGCCTTCTAAGCGGATGGTCGCAGGTTCGAGTCCTGCCGGGTGCGCCATAAGTAGCGCCAGGCACAAGCAAGTAATATGGTGGGCGTAGCTCAGTTGGTAGAGCACAGGATTGTGGCTCCTGGTGTCGTGGGTTCGATTCCCATCGTCCACCCCATATTCCGAAGCGCCAGGCCAAAAGCCTGGCGTTTTCATTTGCGCGATAACCACGCGGACGTGGTGAAATTGGTAGACACACCAGATTTAGGTTCTGGCGCCGCAAGGTGTGAGAGTTCGAGTCTCTCCGTCCGCACCATCGTTTGCTTCTGGTAGGTTCGCACTGATCTGCGGTCTGTGTACGCTGACTACCTTCTGATTGCATCTCTTCCTCAATGTCTTTGCAGTTCCTGCCTTTATGGTTGCTGCAGGTGACTTCTGCACTATCTGCCTCTAGAATGCCGGGCTTGTTTTTTCGTGGGGCCGGCAAGGCCGGCTTTGTCTGTGCAACGAGGATCATCCATGCAAGTTTCCGTCGAAACCACCTCCTCCATCGAGCGCCGCATGACCGTCGGCGTGCCGGCCGAGCGTGTTGAAAGCGAAGTCACCAAGCGTCTGCAGCAGACTGCACGTCGCGCCAAGGTTCCAGGCTTCCGCCCGGGCAAGGTGCCGATGAACATCATTCGTCAGCGTTATGAGGATTCTGCTCGTCAGGAAGCGCTGGGTGATCTGATCCAGTCCTCTTTCTATGAAGCGGTGGTCCGGGAGAAGCTCAACCCGGCCGGTTCCCCTTCGGTCGAGGCCAAGACCTTCGAAAAAGGGCAGCCGTTTGAGTACGTAGCCACCTTCGAGGTGTTCCCTGAGTTCGAGGTTGCTGGCATCGAGGCGCTGAACATCGAGCGTCTGCAGGCCGATGTGGCGGACAGTGATGTTGATGGCATGCTGGATATTCTGCGCAAGCAAAATACTCGCTATGAAGCAGTCGAGCGTGCTGCACAAAATGACGATCAGCTGAATATCGACTTTGTCGGCAAGGTTGATGGTGAAGCCTTTGCCGGTGGCAGCGCCCAAGGCACCCTGCTGGTTCTGGGCTCCGGCCGGATGATTCCGGGCTTCGAAGAGGGGCTGGTTGGTGCAGCTGCCGGTGAAGAACGCGTTCTGAACGTGACCTTCCCTGAGGATTACCAGAATCTCGATCTGGCTGGCAAGGCCGCCGAGTTCACTGTGACCGTCAACAGCGTGGCTGCTCCTCAGCTGCCGGAGCTGAATGATGACTTCTTTGCCCTGTTCGGGGTCAAGGAAGGGGGTCTGGAAGGCTTCCGCGCCGAAGTACGCAAGAACATGGAGCGCGAGCTGCGTCAGGCGATCAAGTCCAAGGTCAAGGGTCAGGTCATGGACGGTCTGCTGGCCGCCAATGAAGTGGCCGTGCCGAAGTCTTTGATCGCCAGCGAAGTCAATCGCCTGCGCGTACAGGCTGTCCAGCAGTTCGGTGGCAGCATCGACCCGCAGCAACTGCCGGCCGAGCTGTTCGAAGAGCAGGCGCGCCGCCGTGTGCAGCTGGGTCTCATCGTTGCAGAAGTCGTCAAGCAGTTCGAGCTCAAGGCTGACGAGGAGCGTGTGCGCGCTCTGATCGAAGAGATGGCCGCAGCCTATCAGGAGCCGGCACAGGTTGTTGCCTGGTACTACAAGAACCCGCAACAACTTGACGAAGTCCGCTCGGTTGTTCTGGAAGAACAAGTCGTGGATACTGTTCTGCAGAAGGCCAATGTGACCGACAAGCAGGTCTCCTACGAGGATGCCGTGAAGCCGCAACAGGCCTGACGGAAGCTTTACTGGTAAGAGACCCCATAAGCCAGCCTGAGTGCTGGCTTATGTGTCTGTACGAGATGACAAATCAGGAGTGAGCGCAGGTATGTTCCGCAATTCTTTCGAGTCGCCGTTCGACGCGCAGGCCGCTGGTGGTCTGGTACCCATGGTGGTTGAGCAGTCGGCTCGCGGTGAGCGCGCCTACGATATCTATTCGCGCCTGCTCAAGGAGCGCGTGATCTTCCTGGTCGGCCCGGTCGAGGATTACATGGCCAATCTGGTAGTGGCCCAGCTGTTGTTCCTTGAGGCCGAGAATCCCGACAAGGATATCCATCTCTACATCAACTCGCCTGGTGGCTCGGTAACGGCGGGGATGTCCATCTATGACACCATGCAGTTCATCAAGCCGGACGTATCGACCATTTGTGTGGGTCAGGCCTGCAGCATGGGTGCCTTGCTGCTCACCGCCGGCGCTGCGGGCAAGCGTTATTGCCTGCCCCATTCGCGAGTGATGATCCATCAGCCGCTCGGTGGCTTCCAGGGCCAGGCTTCGGATATCGAGATCCATGCCCGCGAGATTCTCACGATCCGTGACCGCCTCAACCACATTCTGGCGCACCATACTGGGCAGTCGCTGGATGTTGTCGCCCGTGACACTGATCGCGACAACTTCATGAGTGCCGAAGATGCCATGAAGTACGGTCTGATCGATCAGGTGCTGAGCAAGCGTCAGCTGCCGGCCTGATTCCCCTATCTGCAAGTGACCGGCTCTGCCGGTAGGTGCAGGCTTGAAAAGGCCTGCGCCGCCCCCATCTTGTGTTCGTGCCTACCGGACTGGATTGAACGAATGACTGACACCCGCAACGGTGAGGATAACGGCAAGCTGCTGTACTGCTCCTTCTGTGGCAAGAGCCAGCATGAAGTGCGCAAGCTGATCGCCGGTCCCTCCGTCTATATCTGTGACGAGTGCGTCGACCTGTGCAACGACATCATCCGCGAGGAGGTGCAGGAGGCGCAGGCCGAGAGCAAGGCCAGCAAGCTGCCGGCGCCCAAGGAAATCAGTGCGATCCTTGATCAGTATGTGATCGGTCAGGAACGTGCCAAGAAGGTGCTGGCCGTGGCGGTGTATAACCACTACAAGCGTCTCAGCCAGCAGGACAAGAAAAAGGATGATGTCGAACTCGGCAAGAGCAACATCTTGCTGATCGGTCCGACGGGCTCGGGCAAGACCTTGCTGGCCGAGACCCTGGCGCGCCTTCTGAATGTGCCTTTCACCATCGCTGATGCTACTACGCTGACCGAGGCGGGCTACGTCGGCGAGGATGTGGAAAACATCATCCAGAAGCTGCTGCAAAAGTGCGATTACGATGTCGAGAAGGCCCAGATGGGTATTGTCTACATCGATGAGATCGACAAGATCTCCCGCAAGTCTGACAACCCCTCGATCACCCGTGACGTGTCGGGTGAGGGTGTGCAGCAAGCGTTGCTCAAGCTGATCGAGGGCACCGTAGCTTCGGTCCCGCCGCAGGGTGGGCGCAAGCATCCGCAGCAGGAATTCCTGCAAGTCGACACCCGCAATATCCTGTTCATCTGCGGTGGTGCATTCGCGGGCCTCGAGAAGGTCATCCAGAATCGCTCCGCCAAGGGTGGTATCGGCTTCAGTGCTGAGGTGCGTAGCAAGGAAGAGGGCAAGAAGGTCGGGGATTCCCTGCGTGAAGTAGAGCCGGATGATCTGGTCAAGTTCGGCCTGATCCCTGAGTTTGTCGGTCGCCTGCCGGTGATTGCTACTCTCGAGGAGCTCGATGAGGCTGCATTGATGCAGATCCTGACCGAGCCGAAAAATGCGCTGACCAAGCAGTATGCGCGCCTGTTCGAGATGGAAGGTGTGGAGCTTGAGTTCCGTAGCGATGCCCTGCACGCCGTGGCTCGCAAGGCCCTGGAGCGCAAGACCGGTGCTCGCGGCCTGCGCTCGATCCTTGAGGGCATCCTGCTGGACACCATGTACGAGATCCCCTCCAGCGATCACGTGCAGAAGGTGGTGATTGACGAGAGCGTCATTGAAGGGCGCTCCAGTCCGCTGCTGGTACATGCCAGTGAAGAGCCTGCGGCCAGCGCGCCACAGGCTTGAATCACCGAGGGGGCCGTAAGGGCCCCCTTGTCATTTCTGCACATGAACTGCGCTTGTTTTTTGCTCGGATGGCCCCCATCTTGGACGTTGTGTTCAACGCCCGTTCCGCTGCGTCGCCGGGCTCATAAAGAGTCGAAATCATGAAGACAGCCCTCAAGTTGCCCCTTTTGCCGTTGCGCGATGTCGTGGTCTACCCGCATATGGTCATTCCACTGTTTGTGGGGCGCGAGAAGTCCATTGAGGCTCTCGAGGCTGCCATGAACTCCGACAAGCAGATCCTGCTGGTCGCCCAGCGCAATCCCGCCGACGATGATCCGGCTGCCGATGGCCTGTATGCCATGGGGACACTAGCCACCGTGTTGCAGATGCTCAAGCTGCCTGACGGTACGGTGAAGGTCCTGGTGGAAGGCGAGCAGCGTGGCGAGATCGAGCAGGTTCGCAATGAAGACAGCCACTTGGTGGCTGAAGTGCGCCTGCTGGATGAACAGGCAGTCGACGAGCGTGAAGTAGAGGTGTTCTGCCGCAGCCTGTATGAGCAATTCGAGCAGTATGTGCAGCTGGGCAAGAAAGTGCCGGCGGAAGTGCTGACCTCCCTCAAGGGTGTCGATGATCCGGCACAGCTGGCTGACACGATCGCAGCCCATATGGCGCTGCGTATCGAGCAGAAGCAGGAAATCCTCGAGGTGGTCGATCTGACCACACGCATCGAGCACGTGCTGGCACTGCTGGATGCCGAACTGGACTTGCTGCAGGTCGAGAAGCGGATCCGCGGGCGCGTCAAGAAGCAGATGGAGCGCAGTCAGCGCGAGTACTACCTGAACGAGCAGATGAAGGCGATCCAGAAGGAGCTGGGTGAAGGCGAGGACGGTCACAACGAAATCGATGAGCTGAAGAAGCGGATCGATAAAGCGGGCATGACGCCCGAAGCGCTGACAAAGGCCAATGCCGAGCTGAACAAGCTCAAGCAGATGTCGCCGATGTCCGCTGAGGCTACTGTGGTGCGCTCCTACATCGAGTGGCTGACCAATGTGCCGTGGCAGGCCGAGAGCAAGGTGCGCCTTGATCTCAAGCGCGCCGAGGAGATCCTTGATGCGGATCACTACGGCCTGGACGAGGTCAAGGAGCGTATTCTCGAGTTCCTCGCCGTGCAGAAGCGGGTCAAGAAACTCAAGGGGCCGGTGCTCTGTCTGGTCGGCCCGCCGGGTGTCGGCAAGACCTCGCTGGCCGAGTCGATTGCCCGCTCGACCAACCGCAAGTATGTGCGTATGGCGCTGGGCGGCGTACGCGATGAAGCGGAGATCCGTGGACATCGCCGTACCTATATCGGCTCGATGCCAGGTCGACTGATCCAGCGCATGACCAAGGTTGGTGTGCGCAACCCGCTGTTCCTGCTCGATGAAATCGACAAGCTCTCCAGTGACATGCGGGGCGATCCGGCCTCTGCGCTGCTGGAGGTGCTGGATCCGGAGCAGAACCATAACTTCAACGACCACTACCTTGAGGTCGACTACGATCTGTCCAATGTGATGTTCATCTGCACCGCCAACTCGATGAACATTCCGCCGGCCCTGCTTGACCGCATGGAGGTCATCCGTCTGCCGGGTTACACCGAGGACGAGAAGGTCAATATCGCCATCCGCTACCTGGTGCCCAAGCAGGCGCAGGCCAATGGCGTGAAGAAGGGCGAGCTGAGCTTCGAGGATGCTGCACTGCGGGATATCATCCGTTACTACACCCGCGAGGCGGGCGTGCGTGGCCTTGAGCGGCAGATTGCCAAGGTCTGCCGCAAGGTAGTCAAGGAGCATGGCAGTGAGAAGCGCTTCAGCGTCGTGGTGAGCACGGACCGCCTCGAGCATTACCTGGGGG
>CAZFFB010000146.1:0-5801 GCA_964517735.1 uncultured Pseudomonas sp. | reverse complement strand
TGCCGGTCATGGCGGCAAGGACCCCGGCGCCCTGGGGCCCAACGGCGAGCGTGAGAAGGATGTGGTGCTGGCCATCGCCCGTGAGCTCAAGCAGGTCATCGATCGCGAGCGCGGTTTTCGTGCTGAGCTGGTGCGTACCGGCGACTACTTCATCCCGCTGGCGCGCCGTCCGGCGATCGCCCGCAGCAAGGGGGCGGACCTGTTCATCTCGGTGCATGCCGATGCAGCGCCGCGGCGCACCGCCTATGGCGCCTCGGTCTATGCACTGTCCGATCGCGGCGCGACCTCGGAGACCGCCCGCTGGCTGGCCGATCGGGAGAACCGTTCCGATCTGATCGGCGGCGCCGGCAGCGTCAGCCTCGACAACAAGGACCGCATGCTGGCCAGCGTGCTGCTGGATCTGTCGATGACAGCCACCCTGTCCTCCAGCCTTGATGTCGGGCAGAAGGTGCTGAGCGGCATGGGGCGAGTCGCTGCGCTGCACAAGCGGCGGGTCGAGCAGGCGGGCTTCATGGTGCTCAAGTCCCCGGACATGCCATCGATACTGGTGGAAACCGGGTTCATCTCCAATCCCGAGGAGGCGCGCAAGCTGACGACGCGCGCCCACCAGCAGGCCCTGGCCCGCTCGATCCACAGCGGGGTGCGCCAGTTCTTTCACGAGAATCCGCCGCCGGGCAGCTACATCGCCTGGCTGCGTGATCAGGGCAAGATCCGTCTGGGCGAGCGTGAACACCTGGTGGCGCCGGGTGAGACCCTTGCGCTACTGGCCCAGCGCTATCAGGTCAGCGTGCCGGCGCTGCGCCAGGCCAATCGCCTGTCCAGCGATGGCCTGAAAGTCGGGCAGCTGCTGGTGATCCCGGCACAGACCCTGGCGGGGCAGTGATGAGCGATACGATGCGCATTCAGCTGCTGAGTCCGCGGCTGGCCAACCAGATCGCGGCCGGGGAGGTGGTCGAGCGTCCGGCCTCGGTGCTCAAGGAGTTGCTGGAAAACAGCCTGGATGCCGGTGCCCGTCGCATCGACATCGAGGTGGAGCAGGGCGGCGTCAAGCTGCTGCGGGTGCGTGACGATGGCGCGGGTATCGAGAGAGACGACTTGCCGCTGGCGCTGGCTCGCCACGCGACCAGCAAGATCCGTGACCTGGCGGATCTGGAGCACCTGCTGAGCCTTGGCTTTCGCGGCGAGGCATTGGCTTCGATCAGCTCGGTGGCGCGCCTGACGCTCACCTCGCGGCGTCGTGGCACGGCTCATGCCTGGCAGGTCGAGGCCGAAGGGCATGACATGCTGGCCAGCGTGCAGCCGGCGGCCCATTCCGAGGGCACCACCGTCGAGGTGCGCGACCTGTTCTTCAATACGCCGGCACGGCGCAAGTTTTTGCGGGCGGAGAAAACCGAGTTCGATCATCTGCAGGAGGTGGTGCGGCGTCTGGCGCTGACCCACTTCGAGGCCGCCTTTCATCTGCGTCATAACGGCAAGGGGGTGCTGGCCTTGCACCCGGCCGTTGACGAGAGCAGCCGCGCCCGACGGGTGGCCAGCATCTGCGGGCCGGCGTTTCTTGAGCAGGCACTGCCGATCGAGCTTGAGCGCAGCGGGCTGCGTTTGTGGGGCTGGGTCGGGCTGCCGACCTTTTCCCGCAGTCAGGCCGATCTGCAGTATTTCTATGTCAATGGCCGTAGCGTGCGCGACAAGCTGGTCGCCCATGCGGTACGCCAGGCCTACCGCGATGTGCTCTATAACGGTCGTCATCCGGCCTTTGTGCTGTTTCTTGAGCTGGATCCTGCCAGTGTCGATGTCAACGTGCACCCGACCAAGCATGAGGTGCGCTTTCGTGACAGCCGCATGGTGCATGACTTTCTCTATGGCAGCCTGCATCGGGCGCTGGCCGACGTGCGCCCGCAGGATCAGCAGGCCTGCGTCATCACGCCGGAGCCGGTCAGCGGCGTGCAGGCGGGCGAGTTTGCCGGCCAGGCGGAGATGCTCCTCGCCCGGCAGGACCTGCCGCCGGCCTTCGAGCCCTCGGCCGGTAGCCGCCCCGGCGGCGGGGCGGGTGGTCATTATGCCGATCGCTCTCCCTCGGCGGGCACATCCCTGGCTGAGCTGCAGGGCGCCTACCGCGAATTCTTCGCACCCTTGCCGGAATCTGTGCCGCTGCCTGAGCCGGCAGGCGATATCCCGCCGCTGGGCTATGCACTAGCCCAGCTCAAAGGGATCTACATCCTGGCAGAGAATGCCGGTGGACTGGTGCTGGTCGACATGCATGCCGCGCACGAGCGCATCATGTACGAGCGCCTCAAGCAGGCCATGCTCACCGAGGGCCTGCGTGGTCAGCCGTTGCTGATGGCCGAGACGCTGGCCTTGAGCCAGCGCGAGGCTGACTGCGCCGAGGAGCATGCCGACTGGTTCGCCCGGCTGGGCTTTGAGCTGCAGCGCCTTGGTCCGGAAAGCCTGGCGATCCGCCAGACACCGGCCCTGCTCAAGCAGGCGCAGGCCCCCGCCCTGGTGCGTGATGTGTTGAGTGATCTGCTCGAATACGGCAGCAGCGATCGCATCGAGGCGCACCTCAATGAGCTGCTGGCGACCATGGCCTGTCATGGTGCGGTGCGGGCCAACCGGCGCCTGAGCCTTGCCGAAATGAACGCCTTGCTGCGCGATATGGAACGCACCGAGCGCAGCGGGCAATGTAACCACGGGCGTCCGACCTGGACGCAACTGGGCATGGACGCGCTGGACAAGCTGTTCCTGCGTGGCCGCTGACGCTGCCCAATCATGAGAGCCTTCATGTCCCGACTGCCCCCTGCCATCTTCCTCATGGGTCCGACTGCGTCGGGCAAGACCGACCTGGCCATCGAGCTGACCCGCGTGCTGCCCTGCGAGATCATCAGCGTCGACTCGGCGCTGGTCTACCGCGGCATGGACATCGGTACGGCCAAGCCCTCGCGGGAGCTCTTGGCCGAGTATCCGCACCGGCTGATCGATATCCTGGATCCGGCCGAGAGCTATTCGGCCGCCGAGTTTCGCCGGGACGCCCTGAGCGCCATGGCTGAAATCAGTGCAGCCGGGCGCATTCCGCTGCTGGTTGGCGGCACCATGCTCTATTTCAAGGCGCTGCTTGAGGGGCTGGCCGAGATGCCGGCCGCTGATCCTGCGGTGCGCGCCCAGCTTGAGGCCGAAATCGCGGCTCGGGGGCTGGCCGCGCTGCATGCCGAGCTGGCGCACATCGATCCGGAGTCGGCGGCGCGCATCCATCCCAACGATCCGCAGCGGCTGATCCGCGCGCTTGAAGTGTATCGGGTCAGTGGCCTTGCGCTGAGTGAGTACCACCGACGGCAGGCGGGGCAAAATCTCCGGGATACGGCGTCGCAGACAGGTGCTTTACCTTATACTGTCGCGCAGCTGGCGATCGCCCCGGCCCGCCGCGAGGTATTGCATGCACGCATCGCCAGGCGCTTTGCCCTGATGATCGAGCAGGGGCTTCTCGATGAGGTCCGTGCGCTGCGCACGCGCGCTGATCTGCATGTCGGACTGCCGTCGATCCGCTCGGTCGGCTACCGCCAGGTGTGGGAACACCTGGAGGGGCAACTGAGTCATGCGCAGATGCTTGAGCGCGGTATCATCGCGACCCGTCAGCTGGCCAAGCGTCAGTTCACCTGGCTGCGCAGCTGGCCGGCGCTGCACTGGCTGGACAGTCTGGCGGATGACAATGCCGCGCAGGCCTTGAAATACCTGAAAGACGTCGCCACCTAGGAATATCCTTCGTGCAACGGGGCGCCCATGTCGTCCCGTTCACTCACCATCGCAACCGATCCCCCTCAAGGAGCAGCAACATGTCAAAAGGGCATTCCCTACAAGACCCTTACCTCAACACCCTGCGTAAGGAGCGTGTGCCGGTTTCCATCTACCTGGTCAATGGCATCAAGCTGCAGGGCCAGATCGAGTCCTTCGATCAGTTCGTCATCCTCTTGAAGAATACCGTCAGCCAGATGGTCTACAAGCACGCCATTTCCACTGTGGTGCCGAGTCGTCCGGTGCGTCTGCCCAGCAGCGAAACCGGCGAAGTGACCGAGTAAGCGGGGCAGACGGCCTTGTTCTTTGAACGCCACGGCGGCGGCGAGCGCGCCATGCTGGTTCATCTCGAGGGTCAGGCGCCGGATGTGCGTGAGGACCCGGACGAGTTCCTCGAGCTGGCTCGCTCGGCCGGTGCTGAAGTAGCCGCCATGGTGCGGGTGCCGCGCCATCAGCCGACAGCCCGTTTTCTGATCGGCAGCGGCAAGGTCGACGAGATCCGCGAGCGGGTGCGCGTCGAGGGTGTGGAGCTAGTGATCTTCAACCACACCCTGACGCCGAGTCAGGAGCGTAACCTTGAGAAGGCCTTTGAGTGCCGGGTGCTGGACCGCACCGGGCTGATCCTCGATATCTTTGCCCAGCGTGCACGTACCCACGAGGGCAAGCTGCAGGTCGAGCTGGCCCAGCTGGAGCATATGAGTACCCGTCTGGTGCGCGGCTGGACCCACCTGGAACGGCAGAAGGGTGGTATCGGCCTGCGTGGTCCGGGTGAAACTCAGCTGGAAACCGACCGGCGCCTGCTGCGTGTACGCATCCGCCAGATCAAGCAGCGCCTGGAGAAAGTGCGCAGCCAGCGTGAGCTGGCCCGCCGTGGCCGCCAGCGTGCCGAGGTGCCGGTAGTCTCGCTGGTCGGTTATACCAACGCTGGCAAGTCGACACTGTTCAACAGCCTGACGACCGCCGAGGTGTATGCCGCTGACCAGCTGTTTGCAACCCTTGATCCGACCCTGCGCCGTCTGGATCTTGCCGATGTAGGGCCGGTGATCTTCGCCGATACCGTAGGTTTCATCCGCCATCTGCCGCACAAGCTGGTGGAGGCGTTCCGTGCCACGCTCGAGGAGTCGAGCAATGCTGACCTGCTGCTGCATGTGATCGATGCCCATGAGCCGGAGCGTGATCTGCAGATCGAGCAGGTCTATGCCGTGCTGCGCGAGATCGGTGCTGACAGCCTGCCGACCCTTGAGGTCTACAACAAGATCGACTTGCTGACGGATGTCACGCCGCAGATTCAGCGCGATGATCAGGGCAAGCCGGTGCGCGTCTGGCTGTCTGCCCGCGAGGGACTGGGGCTTGATCTGCTGCATCAGGCGATCAGTGAGCTGCTGGGCGAGGATCTGTTCATCGGTACCCTGTGCCTGCCGCAGCGGCTTGGCCGGTTGCGGGCGCAGCTGTTTGCGCAGGGCGCCGTACAGGGCGAATCTCACGATGAGGACGGGGCTATCTTGCTGCAGGTGCGCTTGCCACGTGCCGATCTCAACCGTCTGCTCAGTCGTGATGGCTGGGATCCACAGGCGTTCATCGCGCAACATACTTTGCAATAAAGCACCGGAAAGCGCTTTTGCCGTGAAGCAAGTGCTTTCTGTAGCATTCAGCAGCGCACAGCGACTGTGCATCTGTGCGTGACCAGTGGAGAGAACGCTATGGCCTGGAACGAGCCGGGTGGCAACTCGAATGACAATGATCCGTGGGGTGGGCGCCGCGGAGGCGGTGACCGCCAGGGCCCGCCGGATCTGGACGAGGCCCTGCGCAAGCTGCAGGACAACCTGAGTGGCCTGTTCGGCGGTCGCAAGCGTCGTGGCGGCGAGGGTGAAGGCCCGCGCGGCGGTGGTCTTGGTCTGCTGGCCGTGGCCTTTGGTGCGCTGGCGTCGCTCTGGCTGTACAACGCGGTCTATGTGGTCGATGAGCAGGAGCAGGCGGTGATCCTGCGCTTTGGCAAGTACTACGAGACCGTCGGCCCC
>CAZFFB010000145.1:4832-5840 GCA_964517735.1 uncultured Pseudomonas sp. | reverse complement strand
AACGAAGCCCAGGCGATGGCCGCCGTAGCGGCGCTGAAATCCTCGGCCTATCGCATCGTCCGGCGCGAGGACAAGCCGACCTCGACCCGGCCGAGTGCGCCCTATATCACCTCCACGCTGCAGCAGGCCGCCAGCACCCGCCTGGGCTTTGGCGTGAAGAAGACCATGATGATGGCCCAGCGTCTGTATGAGGCGGGCTACATCACCTACATGCGGACCGATTCGACCAACCTGTCCAGCGATGCCATCGAGATGGCCCGCGCCTTCATCGAGGGCGAGTTCGGCAGCCAGTACCTGCCGGAGAAGCCGAATCTCTATTCCAGCAAGGAAGGTGCCCAGGAAGCGCACGAGGCGATCCGTCCCTCGGATGTCAACCTCAAGCCTGCGCAGCTCTCTGGCATGGAGCGCGACGCCGAGCGGCTGTATGAGCTGATCTGGCGCCAGTTTGTCGCTTGCCAGATGCCGCCGGCTCAGTACCTGTCCACCACCGTCAGTGTGGCGGCCGGTGATTTTGAGTTGCGCGCCAAGGGCCGCATCCTGCGCTTTGACGGCTTTACCCGCGTGCAACCGCCGCAGGGCAAGGCCGGTGAGGATGATGTGCTGCCGGACATGGCTGAGGGCGAGAGCCTCGAGCTGCTGGGCATCGATCCGACCCAGCACTTCACCAAGCCGCCGGCGCGCTTCTCCGAGGCCAGCCTGGTCAAGGAGCTGGAAAAGCGCGGCATCGGCCGGCCGTCCACCTATGCGGCAATCATCTCGACCATTCAGGAGCGCGGCTACGTCACTGTGCATAACCGGCGCTTCTATGCCGAGAAAATGGGCGAGATCGTCACCGAGCGCCTGTCCGAGAGCTTCGCCAGCCTGATGGACTACGGCTTCACCGCCGGCATGGAGGAGCATCTGGATGATGTCGCCCAGGGCGAGCGGGAGTGGAAGCATCTGCTGGATGAGTTCTACGCCGATTTTCGCGCCCGGCTGGAAGCGGCCGAGGCCAGCGAGGGTGGCATG
>CAZFFB010000145.1:0-4822 GCA_964517735.1 uncultured Pseudomonas sp. | reverse complement strand
ACGAATTCTATGGCGACTTCCGCAAGAAGCTGGAGCAGGCCGATGAGGCCGAAGGCGGCATGCGCCGCAATGCGCCGACCCTGACCGACATTCCCTGCAAGGAATGTGGCCGGCCGATGATGATCCGCACCGCGTCCACCGGGGTATTCCTTGGCTGCTCGGGTTACGCACTGCCGCCCAAGGAGCGCTGCAAAGCGACCATGAACCTGGTGCCGGGCGACGAGATCGCCGAGGACGACGAGGGCGAGTCCGAATCCCGCGTGCTGCGCAGCAAGCACCGTTGCGCGCTGTGCGGCACGGCGATGGACGCCTACCTGCTCGACGAGACCCGCAAGCTGCATATCTGCGGCAACAACCCAGATTGCACGGGCTATGAGATCGAGGAAGGCCAGTTCCGCATCAAGGGCTATGAGGGGCCGAGCCTTGAGTGCGACAAGTGCGGCAGCGAGATGCAGCTCAAGACCGGGCGCTTCGGCAAGTTCTTCGGCTGCACCAACGCCAGCTGCAAGAACACCCGCAAGCTGCTGAAGAACGGCGAGGCGGCACCGCCGAAGATCGATCCGATCCGCATGCCGGAGCTGCGCTGCGCCAAGGTCGACGACATCTATGTGCTGCGCGATGGTGCCTCGGGGCTGTTCCTTGCCGCCAGCCAGTTCCCCAAGAACCGCGAGACCCGCGCACCGCTGGTGGCCGAGCTGATTCCCCACAAGGATGAGCTGGATGCCAAGTACCACTACCTGCTCAGCGCGCCGCAGCAGGATCCGGACGGCCGTCCGGCGGTGATCCGTTTCAGCCGCAAGACCCGCGAGCAATATGTGCAGAGCGAGGTGGATGGCAAGCCCAGCGGCTGGCGCGCACTGTTCGTGGACGGTGCCTGGAAGGTCGAGGACAAGCGCTGATGGCCAGTGAACGCTACACCCGCACCAACCAGAAGCTTTACTTCGCCAGCCTGGCCCTCAAGGCGTGGCAGGAGGCCGAGGCGGAGCAGGCACTGAATGTCAGCGCCCGCATCCAGGCGGCGCGCGAAGCAGCGCTCTTTCACCTTTATGGCGCACTGCTGGGGCTGTGCCATGAGATTGCCGGTTACTACCGCCTGCCCGAGGCGCAGGCCCGTACTGTCGAGCAGCTGCTTGACCCCGCGCGCCTGGCTGAGTCGCCTGGGCCGGAGCTGGGTGAGCTGGTAGTGCTGGCCGAGCAGCCTGGCAGTTGGGTGCAGGCGCTGCTCAAGGCCTGGCAGCAGCTGTTCGAGCCGCCGCAGGCCGAGCGCAAGGCCAAGGTTGATCCGTCCCTGGCGCTGATCGCGGCGGTGGACGTCGGTGCACCGGTCAGCCAGGCGCTGCCCTGTGAGACCCTGACCGACTGGCACGCTGCACTGAGTGCACTGGCCGTGCGTTTTCGCGAAGGCATGAGCGAGTGGTAGGTAGCAGCCGGACGGGCTAGGGCAAGGGGGCTGGCGCTGCTACAATGCCGCCCCTTTTTGTGGAGTACCCCTGCATGTCGACCTCTTTTCTGGAAATCGTGGAACTGCCAGATGGCCGCATCGTGCTGCGTCGTGGTGATGACGAGACGATTCTGGCCAGCCTGGAGTTTTCCGATGAGGCCAAGGCCTTCCTGAACGGTCAGCATGTCGAGGTTGCCCGCACCATGTTCAGTGTGGGTGTCGACATGGCCAGCAGCATGGCTGAGGGCGACTATGACGAGGATGAGGACGAGCAGCCGGCCACCTTGCACTGAATGCCCGCAACCTGTGCGGGCGATGACCGGAGTGCGCCGCCTAGCGGCGGATCACCCCGACACTCAGTCCCTCGATGGAAAACTCCACACCAGGCGCCTCCAGATCGACAATGATCGGCGCAAAGTCCGCATTCTCGGCCAGCAGGTGAACCTGCCGGCCACGGCGCTGCAGGCGCTTGACCGTCACTTCCTCGCCGATCCGTGCCACGACAATCTGGCCGTTGCCGGCCTCGCGGCAGGCATGTACGGCGAGCAGATCGCCGTCGAGAATGCCGGCATCCTTCATGCTCATGCCCTGCACGCGCAGCAGAAAGTCGGCGCGTGGCGAGAACAGCGCCGGACTGATCCGGCAGGTATCCTCGATATGCTGTTCGGCGAGAATCGGCGCACCGGCCGCCACCTGGCCGATGATCGGCAGCTCGTCATCCCGAGAGGGGGATTCGTGCCCCGGAATGCGCAGCCCCCGCGAGGCGCCCGGGATCATCTCGATGGCCCCCTTGCGGGCCAGTGCCCGCAGGTGCTCCTCGGCCGCGTTGGGTGAGCGAAAACCCAGTTGACGGGCCATTTCCGCCCGGGTGGGCGGGTAGCCGTGTTCGTCCAGCCAGGATTTGATGAAGGCGAGGATCTCGCCCTGGCGCGGGGTCAGTTTCTGCATGGCACGGACTCTGTGGAGGGGAACGCTGGCTGGAAGTATATACAGGTCGCCTTGACTGGCAACCCCGTGCCGGGCTGCCAGCGGCGGGGTGATCGGCTATGCTGGCGGCCCGTTGTCCAGAACCCGCCCGCCATGCTTGATTGCCTGTACATCTCGATTGCCGACCAGCGTTTGTATGGCCTGGCCGGCGAGTACTTGTGCCTGCGCTTGCCGGTGTCCACCGCCCTCAATGGCCCCGGCGAGCAACAGGGCTCGGGCTGCACGCCGCGCGGCTGGCACCAGGTGCGCGCCAAGATCGGTGCTGGTCTGCCTGAGGGCGCAGTGCTGGTCGGCCGGCGCTGGACCGGGGAGTTGTGCACGCCGGCATTGCAGGCCGCCCATCCGCAGCGCGACTGGATACTCACGCGGATCCTCTGGCTGAGCGGCTGCGAGATCGGTCGCAACCGGCTGGGAGGGGTCGACACCTTTCGCCGCTACATCTACCTGCACGGCACCCCGGACAGCGAACCGATGGGTGTGCCGCGCTCCCACGGCTGCATCCGCCTGCGCAACCGTGATCTGCTCACATTGTTCGAGCAGGTACCGCTGCATTGCCGTGTCCATATCACCGAGGCAGCCTGTGCATCCTGGCGTGATGCCGTGCTGCCCACCAAGGAGTGTTCATGAAGGGTTCCCTGATGCTGGACATCGCCGGTACCTGGCTCACCGCGGCCGATCGGCAGTTGCTGCGCCAGCCCGAGGTCGGCGGTGTGATCCTGTTTGCCCGCAATATCGAAGAGCCTCGTCAGGTGCGCGAGCTGTGCAGGGCGCTGCGTGCCGAGCGCCCTGATCTGCTGATCGCGGTCGATCAGGAAGGCGGGCGGGTGCAGCGCCTGCGCCAGGGCTTCGTGCGCCTGCCCTCGATGGGCGCACTGGCCGCTTGCAACGATGAGGCGCTGGCCCGCCAGTGCGGCTGGCTGATGGCTCAGGAGGTGCTGGCGGCCGGCATCGATTTCAGCTTTGCCCCGGTGCTGGATCTCGATCACGGACGCAGCACCGTGATCGGTGCGCGTGCCTTTGGTGCGGATCCCGGGCAGGTCATCCGCCTGGCCGGCGCCTTTATCGCCGGAATGAGCGAGGCTGGCATGGCGGCGACCGGCAAGCATTTCCCGGGGCACGGCTGGCCGGTCGCCGACTCCCATGTCGCCATTCCCCGTGATGAGCGCAGCCTGCAGGCCATTCGTGCCGAGGATCTGCAGCCCTTCAAGGCGCTGGCACCCCAGCTGGCGGGGATCATGCCGGCCCATGTCATCTATACCCAGGTCGATGCGCAGCCGGCGGGCTTCTCGCGCTTCTGGCTGCAGCAGATCCTGCGCGGCGAGCTGGGCTGGCGCGGGGTGATCTTCAGTGATGATCTGAGCATGGCCGGCGCCCAGGTGGCCGGTGATGCCGCGGCACGGGTGATGGCGGCCCTTGAGGCCGGCTGCGACATGGCGCTGGTCTGCAATGACCGGGCCGCCGCCGAGCAGGCGCTGACGGCGCTGCAGCGCCACGGCGTGCAGCCGGCTACAGGGCTTGGCGCAATGGCGGCGCGCCGCTGGCCGGGCAGCGAGTACCGCGCGCAGCCGCGCTGGCAGCAGGCCTCTGCGGCGCTGCGGGCCGCCGGCTTGATCGATTGACAGAAGAGGAGTGCCTTGCATGCCAGCAATTGCCATCATCGGTGGCAGCGGTCTGACCCAGCTTGACGGGTTGCAGATCCACAGTGCCGATACGCCACAGACCCCCTACGGAGCACCCTCGGCTGCACTGCTGCGCGGCGCGCTGGCCGGCACCGAGGTGCTGTTTCTGGCCCGCCATGGTCATCCGCACCGGATACCGCCCCATCAGATCAACTACCGGGCCAATCTGTGGGCACTCAAGCAGGCCGGCGCCGAGGCAGTGGTTGCGGTGAATGCGGTGGGCGGGATTCATGCGGCGATGCGCAGCGGCCATCTGTGTGTGCCGCATGACCTGATCGATTACACCCACGGGCGGGCATCGACCTTCTTTGAGGGCGAGCTTGAACGAGTCACCCATATCGATTTCAGCTACCCCTATGACCACACCCTGCGCCAGCGGCTGATGGCGGCGCTGCAGGCCGAGGGCTGCTCCTTCAGCAGCCACGGTGTCTATGCCGCGACCCAGGGGCCGCGGCTCGAGACGGCTGCGGAGATTGCCCGCCTCGAGCGCGATGGTGCCGACATCGTCGGCATGACCGGCATGCCCGAGGCGGCGCTGGCCCGCGAGCTGGGGCTGCCTTATGCGTGTCTGGCGCTGGTGGTCAACCCGGCAGCCGGCAAGGCGCCCGGGGTGATCAGCATGGGTGAGATCGAGCAGGTGCTTGAGGTGGGCATGAGTCAGGTGCGCCGTGTACTGCAGCGCCTGCTGGCTGGATGCTGAGGGCCTTGCAGGCCC
>CAZFFB010000144.1:0-5845 GCA_964517735.1 uncultured Pseudomonas sp. | reverse complement strand
TGCACGACATCGGCAAGAACATTGTCGGCGTGGTGCTCGGCTGCAACGGCTACGACATCGTCGATCTCGGCGTGATGGTGCCGGCGGAGAAGATCCTCAAGATCGCCAGGGAAGAGAAATGCGACATCATCGGTCTGTCCGGGCTGATCACCCCGTCGCTGGACGAGATGGTCCACGTCGCCAAGGAAATGCAGCGCCAGGGCTTCACGCTGCCGCTGATGATTGGTGGTGCCACCACCTCCAAGGCGCACACTGCGGTGAAGATCGAGCCGCAGTACAGCAATGACGCGGTGGTCTATGTCACCGACGCCTCGCGCGCGGTCGGCGTGGCGACCACCCTGCTGTCCAAGGAGATGAAGCCCGACTACGTGGCCAAGCTGAAGACCGAGTACGCCGAGGTCCGCGAGCGCACCGCCAACCGCAGCGCGCGCACCGAGCGCCTGAGCTACGAGAAGGCGCTGGCCAACCGCCCGCAGTTCGACTGGGCCGGTTACCAGGCGCCCAAGCCCTCCTTCACCGGCGTCAAGGTGCTGGAGGACATCGATCTTGAGGTGCTCAGCCAGTACATCGACTGGACGCCGTTCTTCATCTCCTGGGATCTGGCCGGCAAGTTCCCGCGCATCCTCACCGACGAGGTGGTCGGCGAGGCTGCTACCGCGCTGTATGCCGATGCCCAGGCGATGCTCAGGAAGCTGATCGACGAGAAGCTGATCAAGGCCCGCGCCACCTTCGGCTTCTGGCCGGCCAACCAGATCAATGGCGATGACCTGGAGGTCTACGCCGACAACGGCGAGAAACTGGCTACCCTGCACCACCTGCGCCAGCAGACCATCAAGCCGGATGGCAAGCCGAACCTGTCGCTGGCCGACTTCGTCGCCCCGAAAGAGAGTGGCGTCACCGACTACATGGGTGGCTTCATCGTCACCGCCGGGATCGGCGCTGAGGAGCTGGCCAAGGCCTACGAGGCCAAGGGCGACGACTACAACAGCATCATGGTCAAGGCACTGGCCGACCGCCTCGCCGAGGCCTGCGCCGAGTGGCTGCACGAGCGCGTGCGCAAGGACTACTGGGGCTATACCAAGGATGAAGCGCTGGACAACGAGGCGCTGATCAAGGAGCAGTATCAGGGCATCCGCCCCGCCCCCGGCTACCCGGCCTGCCCGGATCATACCGAGAAGGCGACCCTGTTCGCCCTCCTCGACCCCGAGGCCCACTTCAACCATGCGGGCCAGAGCGGCGTGTTCCTCACCGAGCACTACGCGATGTTCCCCGCCGCCGCCGTCTCCGGCTGGTACTTCGCCCACCCGCAGGCGCAGTACTTTGCGGTCGGCAAGGTCGACAAGGATCAGGTGGAGAGCTACGCCCAGCGCAAGGGGCAAGAACTGGCCGTGACCGAGCGCTGGCTGGCGCCGAACCTTGGGTATGACGCCTGATCAACAACTGATAGGTGACCCGTGGGCAAGAGCGTTCTTGCCCACGCTGTTTCTGGAGACATAGATGTCCCTTCCTACCTACGACCAGTTTATCGAGCCATTACTGCGTTACCTGGCTAAAAATCCAGGTGGTGTCAAAGCAAAGGATGCGCACGAAGCGATGGCTCACGCACTCAACCTGAGTGAGGAGCAGCGTCAGGAGCAGCTTTCCAGCGGACAACATACTTACAGGAATCGCTCAGCTTGGGCTCATGACCGACTCAAGCGCGCCAGACTGTCTGACAGCCCCAAGCGGGGACTCTGGCAACTGACCGAAGAAGGCCTGCACTACGCCTCTACCCATCCAAGCCCCCTGCCTCCCGAGGAAGTGGAGCGGCTGGCGACAGCCTTCCTGAATGTCTCCCTCAAGACACCGGGCGATGCCGCACCGCTTGAGCAGTCGGGGCCGGAAGACGAAGTGCTCGTATCCGGTGCTGCAACCAGTAGCCCGGATGACCGACTGGACCAGGCGCTCAAGGAGCTGCGTGAAGCCGTAGCGGCAGACCTGCTGGACAACCTGCTGCAGGTTTCACCTGGCCGCTTCGAGGTGATCGTCCTTGATGTACTGCACCGTCTCGGCTATGGAGCCAGCCGCGGCGATTTGCAGCGTGTCGGTGGCTCCGGGGATGGCGGCATCGACGGCATCATCTCGCTGGACAAACTGGGGCTGGAAAAGGTCTACGTGCAGGCCAAACGCTGGCAGGGCACCGTGGGCCGCCCTGAGCTGCAGGCTTTTTATGGCGCACTGGCCGGCCAGAAGGCCAAGCGCGGCGTATTCATCACCACATCCGGCTTTACCGCGCAGGCCATCGAGTTCGCCAAATCGGTCGAAGGGATCGTCCTGGTCGATGGTGGCAGGCTGGTCAACCTGATGATGGACCACGAGGTTGGCGTAACCTCACGACTGATCAAGCTGCCTAAACTGGATAGCGACTACTTCGATGAAGAGGCTGGCTAGCGATAAGGTATGCGGTGACGCATCGCCTAAGGCCATTTGCTCCACGCAGCACACAATAAAAAACCGCCAGACACGCTGGCGGTTTTTTATATGAGCGGACGACTTACTGAGCTGCAGTTTCAGCTTCAGCTGGGGCTTCGGTCTGCTCGGCAGCGGCTTCGCCAGCCGGTGCTTCCGCCGCCACGGCATCGTCGGCAAACAGGGTGTTGACCACTGCACCACCCACCACGCTGCCGACGACAGCGCCAGCCATGCTGCCCATGAACCCACTGCCCGCCGCTTGCGGTGCAGCAGGAGCCGCCGGGGCCGCGGATGCAGCGCTGGGCGCGGCAGCAGGAGCCGCCGGCGTGGCCGGTGTGGCCGCCGGAGCCGCTGCCGGGGTTGCGCGCTGCGCCGAGGCGGCGGGCGCCGCAGGGGTCGCGCTGGCCGGCGAGGAGCTGTAACGACTGACCGGCTTGGCAGGAGCGGACTTGGCGGGCTTGCTGGTCACACGCTTGCGCGCCTGAGCATCATCAACGTAAGCGCTGGTGCCGACGAGCAGGCTGGCTATGGCAAGGCTTGCGAAGGAGAACTTGAAGATCTTCATGCGAGGAGACTCCTGAAAGTGAAGCCCATACGGGCGGTGAAGGATATGGATTTTATGGGCGCTAGACCGGCTGCCCCTGCCAGGACGGCTTGCTGCGCTTGAAACGAATGCGATACTCCAGCTTCGGCTTGCGGGTCACGCTGATCGGGCGGCGGGTAACGGTGTCGAGGGTAATGTTCCAGAAACCGTTGCTGGGCACGCGGATCTTCGCCGGAAAACGGTCGAAATGTCCGCCGATGTAGTTGTGCCGGGCGCCATTTTTGAAGGCGCGGAAGTTGGCATCGTTCATCAGGCGGATGTTGCAGGGCTGCGAGCTTTCGATGATGACCAGGTCATCCTCGTTGAGCTGTTCGCGCTGGTGGATGAATTTCATGGCGGAACTCCGCAAGACGGACCACAGGACGCGACAGGATACCGGACTTGCCGCCGCGTGCCAGTACGGCGATGCTGCGCACACTCCCATTGTCTTGAGGATGCTCCCATGCCAGAACACACGCCTCCCCTCAGCGCCGAACAGGCGCAGCAGGACCACCCGACCACCACGGCCACACCGCTGCAGCGCCTGGGTTGTGAAGCCTGCCAGGCGGATGCCCCGCGCGTCGATGAAGCCGAGCTGCCCGGCCTGCTGGCGGCCCTTCCTGACTGGTCGATCAAGGTGCGCGATGGCGTCATGCAACTGGAAAAGGTCTTTCGTTTTGCCGACTTTGCCGGCGCACTGGCCTTTACCAATGCCGTCGGTGCCCTGGCCGAGGCCGAGGATCACCATCCGGCACTGCTCACGGAGTGGGGACAGGTGACGGTGACCTGGTGGAGCCACAAGATCCGCGGCCTGCACCGCAATGACTTCATTCTGGCGGCCCGCACCGACCGTCTGCCTGGTGCCTGAGTGCACCGCGCAAGCCCCCTGCCAAAGGCCAGCGCCCGTCAGCGGCGCGGCATCTGGCGCAGGCTGCGCACGCCCGGCGTCAGCCACTCCCCGAGCAGCGCCAGTACCGCACAGGCACCCGCCACCCAGTACCAGCGCTGCAGCGGGTCGAAGCCAAGCCAGCCCAGGGCGTGCAGAAATACCATGAAGATCAGCAGCGGACTGACGTAGCGCAATAGCAGCAGCCACAGGGCATACAACGGCTGTGGCAGACGCAGTTCGCCCTGCAACAGGCCCAGCTGCAGGCGATAGCCGACCAGCAGCGCCAGCAGGATGCCGCCCAGCGGCATCATCCAGCGTGCGGTCAGGTAGTCGAGGGTGTCGAACAGGTTCATTCCGGCCAGCGTCCAGCCGGCACCCAGATTGAAGGAGAGCATGGTCAGCTGGCTGATCAGTACCAGTATCACGCCCAGCAGCCAGGCCGCTCGCCGGCGGCTGATGCCGCGCCGCTCACTAAGCCAGGCCACGCTGCCTTCAAGGATCGAAATAGCCGAGGTCAGGGCCGCGATCGAGACCATGGCAAAGAACAGCGTGCCAAACAGTTGGCCCAGCGGCATCTGCTGGAAAGCCAGCGGCAGACTCATGAACAGCAGTCCAGGCCCTGAGGCCGGGCTCATGTCATTGGCAAAGATCACGGGGAAGATCGCCAGTCCCGCTAGCAGCGCCACGGCGGTATCAGCCAGCGCCACCACCAGGCTGGTCTGCACTACCGACTGACGGTCGGGCAGATAGGCGCTGTAGGCCATGATCGCTCCCGAGGCCAGGCTCAGGGTGAAGAAGGCATGTCCGAGTGCCGCAAGGAAAGCCTCACCACTGAGTCGCGAGGCCTCAAAGCGAAACAGAAAGCTGACGCCCTCGGCAAAGCCACGGGTGGTAGCGTCGTAACCGACCAGCACCAGCACCAGCACCAGCAGCAACAGTACCAGCCCCGGCATCAGCCAGCGCACCGCCCGCTCGATGCCCTGCTGGATGCCGCGCCCGACAATCAGCAGGGTCAGCAGCCCGACCAACAGACTCCAGCCGCCCAGCTGCCAGGGATCGGCATTGTGCTGGGCAAAGGCGTCTTGCATGGCCGCGGCATTGCCGCCAGACAACGTGCCAGCCGCCATCTTCAGCGTGTAGGCAAACGCCCATCCTGCGACCACCACATAGAAGCAGAGGATCAAAAAGCCGCAGAGCATCGCCAAAGCCCCCAGCAGTCCCCAGTGCCGGCTGGCACCGCCCTCGACCGCAACCCGGGCCAGCGCATCCATCGGATTGCCTCGCCCACGCCGGCCGATGGCGATTTCCGCCATCAGCAGCGGTATGCCGATGAGGAAGATGCACAGCAGGTACAGCAGGTACAGCAGGTACAGCAGCACGAAGGCGCCACCGCCATACTCGCCGGTGATGTAGGGAAACTTCCAGATATTGCCAAGCCCCACGGCAGAGCCGGTGGCAGCCAGCACGAAGGCCCAGCGCGAACGCCAGAGGTACTGTGCAGAGGGACGGTTCGTCAGATGTGCGCGAGAGGCCTCGGCATTCATGCCGGGGAGGGATAGCGCGGCGTCCGCAGGGCGCCCCTGTTCTCGCTTCTCCTGGGTTGAGGCTATCTTGGCTTGATTCCTTTACTGTACATGCATACAGTCAATGCATGAAAACGAAGCGTGCGTTCAAGTACCGTTTCTACCCGACGCCCGAGCAGGAAGTCCTGCTGGCGCGGACGTTCGGTTGCGTGCGCGCCGTTTACAACACGATCCTGGCCTGGCGTACCCAGGCCTATGAGACCGAGCAGAAACGCATCGGTTACACCGACGCCAGCGCCCAACTGACCGCGCTGAAGCACGCGAAAATCGCTGACACCCGACGTGACGGCTTGCACAAGCTGTCGCACAGACTGATTCACGAAAACCAAGTGGTCTGTG
>CAZFFB010000143.1:3297-5857 GCA_964517735.1 uncultured Pseudomonas sp. | reverse complement strand
CCAGGCGCTGGGCTTGCCGCGCCGGCTGAAGTACCAGGAGGACGGCGGGCCGGGCCTGGGCGACTGTGCAGCCCTGCTGCGTCGGGTGACGCGCAGTCCGGCCCTGCAGGTGCGCCAGTTGCTGCGCTGGCAGCTGTTCAATGTGCTGACCGGCAATTGCGACGGACATGCCAAGAACCTGTCGCTGCTGCAGGATGAGCGCGGCCACTGGTCGCTGGCCCCTGCCTACGACCTGCTGTGTACCCTGGTGCTGCCGTACAGTCCCCATCTGGGCTTTGCGGTGGGGGAGAACTACCATCCGCAGGAATTGCGCCGCAAGGACTGGGAGATGTTCGCCCGGGACATGGGCTTGACGGCCCCCTTCGTGCTGCGCGAGCTGGCGGAGATGGTCGAGCGCCTGCAGTCGCTGGCGCAGAGCGAGCCGTTGCGTGAGGCGATGCTGCAGGCCGGCATGCAGGAGGCGGAATGGACGAAGGTCCAGCATGTCCGCAAGCTGGTGATGCAGCAGTGCAAGCGTGCCAGACAATGGTTGTAAGCCGGCCGCAGGAGCGGCCCGACATGGATCAGTGAGAGTTCAGGATGCTCCCTTCGCTAGTTGCCCGTGAGATCAAGGACGGGCTGGAACACTTTCTGCGCAGTGCCTTCCCGGTGACCACGCCGGGCTTTCTCGATGCGCAGGGGCACAGCTTCATCGACCGCTTCCTGGCCATGCCGGGCAACCTGTACAAGGGGCCGTGGCTGGAGGTGAAGCTGCCGTTCCGTCCACAGGCTGAGGGCGAGGCGCTGCCGTTCCGTCAGTTGAGCCTGCCATTCCCGCCGTACCGGCATCAGCAGCTGGCCTTCGCCCGGCTGTGCGGCCCGGCGCCGCAGTCGACCATCGTCGCCACCGGCACCGGCTCGGGCAAGACCGAGTGCTTCATGTATCCGCTGCTCGACTACTGCCTGGGCGAGCGCCGTCAGGGCATCAAGGCGATCATCATCTATCCGATGAACGCCCTGGCCACCGACCAGGCGCGGCGCTTCGCCAGGGAAGTGAGCAAGCTGCAGCCCAAGCTCAGCGTCGGCCTGTTCACCGGCGATGACGGTTCGCAGAACCGCAGCATGACCCCCGAGCAGGTGATCACCCATCGCGACACGCTGCGCGAGAATCCGCCGGACATCCTGCTCACCAACTACAAGATGCTCGACTACCTGCTGCTGCGGCCGAAGGATCAGCGTCTGTGGCGCCACAACACGCCGGGGCTGTTGCGCTTCGTGGTGGTGGACGAGCTGCATACCTTCGACGGCGCCCAGGGCACCGACCTGGCCTGCCTGATCCGCCGCCTGCGCGACCGCCTGAAGCTCGGCAGCGAGCTGGCCTGCGTCGGCACCTCGGCGACCATCGGCGATCAGTCGGCGGTGCAGGCGCTGCGTGAGTACGCTGGGCAGGTGTTCGCCACGCCCTTCGACGACGAGGCCATCGTTCTCGAAGATCGCCTGACGGTGGACGAGTATCTCGCGCGCTTCGACAACGACCAGCCGCTCAGCCAGTGGCCCGAGCCCTGGGCGCGCGAGCTGCTGCCGGGCACCCTGGAGCAGGGCGTCTACCTGCGCCAGCTGGCTCGGCTGTGGCTGGGCGAGGAGCTGGCGCTGGATGCCGAGGACCCGCGCCAGCGCCAGCAGGCCTGCGTGCAGCTGGGCCAGTTGCTGACCCGCCATGAAGCCTTCCGCGCCCTGCTCAAGCGCGCCAGTCAGCTGTGCGATGTGCAGAAGCTGGCCGAGGAAATCCGCCAGTCGCGACGCCTGCCCGCCGGCGAGGCGGGCGAGCAGCAGGCGCTGGCGCTGATCGACAGCCTGTGCGCGCTGATTTCCGCCGCCCGCGAGTGGGCGAACGAGGCCGCCGGCAAGACCCGACCGTTCCTGCAGGTGCGCGTGCAGCTGTGGCTGCGCGAGCTGCGCCGCATGGTCGCTACGGTCGGCCGCACGCCGCTGCTTGTGCATTCCGATGACGTGCAGAATCCCCTCGATCCGCTGCATCTGCCGCTGCTGCACTGCCGCGAGTGCCACGCCACCGCCTGGGGCGCGGTGCGGCCCAACGGCGAGCAACTGATCCAGGCGGAGCTGCAGCGCTTCTATTCGGCCTGGTTCGGCCAGCATCCGGATGCCTGTCTGCTCTATCCGCTGAGCGCCGACGAGCAGCCGCGCGGCAGCGGGACGGTGCGCCAGCTGTGTACCGGCTGTTTGCGTCTGCTGCCGGAGCGCGAGACGGGCTGCCCGGAGTGTTCGCGCCCGTTGCTCAAGGTCTGGATGCCGGCGCTGATCAAGCAGCGCACGGTGAATGGCGAACCGCGCCCGGTGGTGGAGCCGGACTGTCCCTGCTGCGGTGGCGAGGGCGCGCTGTCGATTGTCGGTTATCGCGCCGCCAGCCTGGCCAGCGTGGCGATCGGCGAGCTGTACGGCTCGGCCTACAACGATCACTACAAACTGATCGCCTTCTCCGACTCGGTGCAGGATGCCGCGCACCGGGCCGGCTTCTTCGGCGCACGCACCTACAACCAGGTGGTGCGCCAGGCGATTGCCC
>CAZFFB010000143.1:0-3277 GCA_964517735.1 uncultured Pseudomonas sp. | reverse complement strand
GGCGCCAGTTGGGCGACGCTGCCGCCTTCGCCGGCACCTTCATCGCGCCGAACATGGAGTGGCTGGAGGGCTACCGCCAGTTGCAGGACAAGGGCGCGCTGGCCGCCGGCAGCGATCTGGCCGAGCAGGTGGCGAAACGCCTGCGCTGGGAGACGCTCTGCGAGTTCGGCCTGCGCTCGCGCATCGGACGCACACTGGAGCGCACCGCCACGGCCACCTTGCAGCCCGAACCCACCGGGCTGCGCGACTGCGCCGGGGAGCTGACCCGCCGCCTGCGCGAGGAACTGGGCTCGCTGCGCGACAGCCTCGACGAGGCACAGGTGCTGCAGTTCCTGCTCGGCCTGCTGACCCGCCTGCGCCAGCACGGGGCCTTCCACGATCCGCTGCTGGAAGGCTATGTCCGCGAGCGCGGCAACACCTTTCCGTTCAACCGCATCCTGTTCCTGCCGGGCTACGGGCCGCGCAATCGCCCACCGGCGGCGTTGACCCTCGAGCCTGTCAGCGGCTTCTTCGAGACCATTCGTAGTCGCGCCGCTGGCTGGTATCTGGGCTGGTTCAACAAGTGCCTGGCTCAGGGCCAGCCGCTGGCCACCGCCGAATACGAGCAGGCCTATCGGCTGCTGATCGATGTGCTGGAACGGCGCGGCCTGCTGCAGCGCATGAACTGCGGCCAGGATTCGGCCTGGATGCTGCAGCCCGAGCGCTGGCTGGTCACCGCCAGGGTGGCCGAGCTGGCCTGCGGCAGCTGCGGACACCGGCAGATCGTCGCCGGCGATCAGGCAGCGGACTGGCAGGGGCTGCCCTGCCTGCGCCATGGCTGCCTGGGGCAGTATGGCTTTCGCAGCATGCCGCGTGGCGAGCAGAGCTACCGCGCCTGGCCGCGTCGGCTGGTGCCCAGCGAGCACACCGGCCTGCTCGACGGCGAGCAGCGTCATGCCATCGAGCAGTCGTTCATCACCGGCGAGCAGCCCTGGGACGTCAACCTGCTGTCCGCCACGCCGACCCTGGAGATGGGTATCAACATCGGCGATCTGTCGTCGGTGCTGCTCTGCTCGGTGCCGCCGGCCCAGGCCAACTACCTGCAGCGCATTGGCCGGGCCGGTCGCCAGGATGGCAATGCGCTGGCGCTGACCATCGCCAACGGGCAGTCCCACGATCTGTACTTCTACGGCGAGCCGCTGGAAATGCTCGCCGGCCAGGTGGCCACGCCGGGGGTGTTCCTCCAGGCCATGGCGGTGCTGGAGCGCCAGCTGATCGCCTACTGCTTCGACCGTTGGGTGGCCACCGGGGTGGACGACTCGGCGATTCCCGGCCAGTTGCGCGCGGTGCTGGACAGCATCGAGGCGCAGAAGCGCGACGGCTTCCCGCACAACCTGCTGGGCTTCGTCGAAGCGCAGGCCGAGTCGCTGCTGCAGGACTTTCTGGCGCTGTTCCCCGAGCTGGACGACGACGGCCGGGCGCACCTGCAGTGCTTCATCGGTGGTAGCCAGCAGGAGGGCAGCCTCGGCTGGCGGATCACCCAGCGACTGGGCGAGCGGGTGGCCAGCCGCAAGAGCCTGTTGCAGCGCGCCGAGGTGCTCAAGAAGCGCATCGCAGCGCTGGAGCAGCAGCCGGCCGACGAGCAGCGCGACCTGGATCTGCGTGGCAGCCGCGACGAGCGTTCGGCGCTGCTGGCGCTGATTGCCAGCCTCAACAAGCGCCAGACTCTGAACTTCTTTACCGACGAGGGCCTGCTGCCCAACTATGCATTCCCCGAGGAGGGCGTGACCCTCGACTCGGTGATCCTGCGCCGCCGCGAGCAGCGCGAGGCACCGGCCGAGGGCGATGAGCCGCGCGGCAAGTACGAGCTGCTCAACCTGTCGTTCCAGCGCCCGGCCCAGGCGGCGCTCGGCGAGCTGGCGCCGGAGGCGAGCTTCTATGCCGCCGCCCACCAGCTGCAGATCGAACAGGTCGATCTCAAGCTGTCCAAGCCGGAGGAGTGGCGGCTGTGCAATCAGTGCCATCACAGCGAGAACCTCGCCGAATCCGGCGACCAGCACAGCGTCTGTCCGCGCTGCGGCAGTCCGCAGTGGGCGGACATCGGCCAGAAGCGCACCCTGCTCAAGCTGCGCCAGGTATACGCCCGCGCCGATTCGCGCTTCGACCGCATCGGCGATGACAGCGACCAGCGCGAGCCAGCGTTCTTCAAGCGCCAGCTGCTGGTGGAGGTCGAGCCGGGCGCCTGCCGGGCGGCCTGGAAGCTGGACAACGAGCAGTTGCCGTTCGGCTTCGAGTTCCTGCACAGCGCCAGTTTCCGCGAGATCAACTTCGGCACCGAGGGCATCGACGCCGATGCCTTCGAGGTGGCCGGGCGGCGCGAGTCGCGCAAGGGCTTCCGCATCTGCAAGCACTGCGGCATGGTCAAGCGCCACAAGCTGCGCCGCGGCCAGTTCGCCCATGCGCTGGACTGTCCGCTCGCGCGGGCCGGCGCGCAGGAAAAGGACAGCGACTGGTTCGACAGCCTGTACCTATACCGCGAGCTGAAGTCCGAGGCGATCCGCATCCTGCTGCCGGTGGCCGATGTGGCGCAGTCGGAGAAGGCCCGGCGCTCCTTCGTCGCTGCCCTGAACATGGGCCTCAAGCGCTACTTCAAGGGCGACGTGCACCACCTTGAAATCACCGAGATGGCCGAGCCAGCCGGCTCGGGCCTGGCGCGCCAGTATTTGGTGATCTATGACCGGGTGCCCGGCGGCACCGGCTACCTCAAGGAGCTGATGAGCGAGCCGGGCAAGCTGCTGGAGATGCTCCGCCAGGCCCATCACGCGCTGGCCAACTGCGGCTGCGTCGAGGACGAGCAGCGCGACGGCTGCTATCGCTGCATCCTCGCCTATCGCGACAGCCGCAACATGGCGGCGATTTCCCGCCAGGTGGCCGAGTCGCTGCTCGGGCAGATCCTGCAGAGCGCCGACCAGCTGGTCGAGGTCGAGGGGCTGGCGCAGATCGAGGTCAGCCACCTGCTGGAAAGCCCGCTAGAGGAGCGCCTGCTGGCGGCTCTGGGGCAGCGTTTCGAGCTGCTGAAGAAGACTGTCAACGGCAAGCCGGGCTACTGGCTGAACGCCGACGGGCGCATGTGGGAGCTGGAGCCGCAGGTCAACTTCGGCCCGGCCGAGGGCGTGGTGCTGAGCACCCGCGCCGACTTCGTGCTGCGCCCGGCCCGCGCCAGCGAGCGTTCGGTCGAGCGCGAGCTGGTGATCTATGCCGATGGCTTCGGCCCGCACTGCGCCAATATCACCGACGA
>CAZFFB010000142.1:0-5911 GCA_964517735.1 uncultured Pseudomonas sp. | reverse complement strand
CCCCTGTTACCGCCGTGAAAGGGCGGTGTCCTAGGCCACTAGACGAAGGGGACGCGGCCTGGAACTTACAACAGCTTTAGACTGCCACATTCTAACTTTCTCTGGCTTGCCGTGCTTGCGCATGGGCAGCTGCCTGTGAAAGTGCGCGCATTCTATGAATCGCCCTGAACCCCGTCAACCCCGTCGATGATTTTTTTTCAGATCAAGGGCTTGAGCGAGATATATAGACCCGCCAAGGCTTGGCGATGACTGCCAGCATGGCTATAACCATCGCTCCTTAGCCTCACCCCCTGCAAGGATTCCCTATGAGCATGATCGTCTATGGCGCCCCCCTCTCCCCCTTCGTCCGCAAGGTACGTCTGCTGCTGGCCGAAAAGGGACTCGACTACACCCTGCAGATCGTCGCACCCCGCAACCAGCCGGAATGGTTCTATGACATCAGCCCGCTGGGGCGTATCCCAGGCTTCAAGGATGGTGAATTCGCACTGGCAGACTCCAGCGTGATCGCGCAGTACATCGAGGAGCAATATCCCCACGCCACACCCCTTTATGGCCAGAATGCCGCCGAGCGCGCCCGGGTACGCTGGCTGGAGAAATATGCAGACTACGAACTGGCGCCCGACGCAACCTTTGGTGTATTCGTCAATCGCGCCCTCAACCCGGCCATCGGCAAACCATGCGATGAAGCCGCCGTGCAGCGCGCCCTTGAGGAACGCCTGCCCCGCCACTTCGATTATCTGGAGAAAACCCTCGCCGGCCAGCCGTTCTTTGTGGGCAATCGACTCAGCGTGGCAGATATGGCGATCGGCTGCCAGCTGATCAACCTCGCCCATGCCGGCGAGCAGGTCAATGCCGGCCGCTGGCCGAATCTGGCCAGCCTGCATGAACGCCTGTGTCAGCGTGACAGCGTCCAAGCGGTACTGCCTGCCGAGCGCGAGATGCTCGCCAAGATGCTCGAGCGTGCCCGCACCAGCCACTGATCGCCAGGCCGGGAGAGCACCCTCTCCCGGCCCCAACCTCACGCCCTCAGCCCTCAGCCCTCAGCCCTTCAACAGGGCACTGCCCACCCACTGACGCGCAAACTGATACGCGCAGCGCCCATTGCGATTGCCGCGCCCCTGCGCCCAGCGAATCGCCTCGCGCTCCAGAGCATCACTCCACGCCCAGTCGAGCGCACAATCGGCAGCCAGCACCTCAATCCAGTGCTGCACCACCTGCAGATACTCGCCCTGCGTGAAGGGATAGAACGACAGCCACAACCCGAAGCGATCAGACAGCGCTACCTTGTCTTCTACGGCCTCGGAGGGGTGCACTTCACCATCGACCTGCTGCCAGCCAAGATTGTCGCTCAGCCGCTCGGGCATCAGATGACGGCGATTGGATGTGGCGTACAGCAAGACGTTATCTGGCGCCTGCTCCAATGAGCCATCCAGCACACTCTTGAGCACCCGGTAATCACCCTCACCGGCGTCAAAGGACAGGTCATCACAGAACAGGACAAAACGCTCCGAGCGACCGGCCAGCGCCGCCACCACCCTGGGCAGATCCGCAAGATCATCACGTTCGATTTCGATCAGGCGCAATCCGGCCGCCGCATGGGCTGCCAGCAGCGCGCGCACCAGCGAGGACTTGCCGGTACCGCGCGCTCCCCACAGCAAGGCATGGTTGGCCGGCAACCCCGCCACGAACTGCCGGGTATTGGCCTCAAGCAGAGCACGCTGGCGATCGATGCCCAGCAGGTCATCAAGGCGCAGGTCCAGGCGAACCTGCAGCGCCCGCAAGGCTCCCTGCCGCCCATCACGCTGCCAGCGCGCCGCCAGACAGGTACTCCAGTCCAGACAGGGCGCAGCGGCTGGCAGCCACGGCTCCAGCCGCTCGAGCACCTGCTCGGCGCGCTGCAGGACACGCGCCAGCCCATCGATACCGACCAGCGCCTGCCCGCTCACGAGCGCGGCTCCAGACGCAGCGCCGCCGAGTTGATGCAATAACGCAGCCCGGTCGGCTCTGGCCCATCCGGGAACACATGCCCCAGGTGGGCATCACAACGGGCACACAACACCTCGATACGGTGCATGCCGTGGCTGAAATCCTCCTCGCAGCGCAGCGCCTCGGCTGCTACCGGCTGAAAGTAGCTGGGCCAGCCCGTGCCGGAGTCGTATTTGGCCGATGAGTCGAACAGCGCCGCACCACAGCAGGCGCAGTGGTACAGACCCGGGGTCTCGCAGCGGTAGTACTCGCCGGTAAAGGCGCGCTCGGTACCCTTGAGCCGGCAGACCTGGAACTGCCCCTCCGACAACACCTCGCGCCACTGCTCGAGTGATTTCTCAACCTTGTCCATAGAAAAAATCTCCGCCGAAAAAAAGCCTGCCCCTTCCCTTTCTCCGCAGACGAGGCAGTCGTATGATGCTCGCCTTTCAGTCTGTCACCCGCATCCGGGGCTGCCAAGTCGCCTGCACAGACCGCCTGCAGCGCGGCTTTTGCGCTGCCTGCACGCTTGTGCGACGCACCTGACGAGCCCTGATGCGGGCACTGGTCATACGGGATCCCATCATGCAGGTCAGCAAATCCAACAAGCTCGCCAACGTCTGCTATGACATCCGCGGGCCAGTGCTCAAGCACGCCAAGCGCCTTGAAGAGGAAGGCCATCGCATCCTCAAGCTGAATATCGGCAACCCCGCGCCGTTCGGCTTCGAAGCGCCCGAAGAAATCCTCCAGGACGTGATCCGCAACCTGCCGACTGCTCAGGGCTACAGCGACTCCAAAGGGCTGTTCAGCGCCCGCAAGGCGGTCATGCAGTATTACCAGCAGAAACAGGTCGAGGGTATCGGTATCGAGGATATCTATCTTGGCAATGGCGTCTCCGAGCTGATCGTGATGGCCCTGCAAGCCCTGCTCAACAACGGTGATGAAGTGCTGATCCCGGCACCCGACTACCCGCTGTGGACTGCCGCCACGGCCCTGGCCGGGGGCAAGCCGGTGCACTATCTGTGTGACGAGCAGGCCAACTGGTATCCGGACATCGATGACATCAAGGCCAAGGTCACCCGCAATACCCGGGCGATTCTGCTGATCAACCCCAACAATCCGACGGGTGCGGTGTACCCTCGCGAGGTACTGGAGCAGATCATCGAGGTAGCGCGCCAGCACAATCTGGTGATTTTCTCCGATGAGATCTACGACAAGATTCTCTATGACGATGCCCAGCATATCTGCACCGCCTCGCTGGCTCCGGATGTCCTGTGCCTGACCTTCAATGGCTTGTCCAAGTCTTACCGGGTAGCAGGCTTCCGCTCTGGCTGGGTGGCCATTTCCGGACCCAAGCACAAGGCCAGCAGCTACATCGAGGGACTGGACATCCTCGCCAACATGCGCCTGTGCGCCAACGTACCGGCCCAGCACGCCATTCAGACTGCACTGGGCGGCTACCAGAGCATCAATGACCTGGTGCTGCCGGGTGGACGCCTGCTCGAACAACGCAACCGTACGTGGGAGCTGCTCAACGACATCCCCGGCGTCAGCTGTGTCAAACCGATGGGCGCCTTGTATGCCTTCCCGAAGATCGATCCCAAGGTTTGCCCGATCCATAATGACGAAAAGTTCGTCCTTGATCTGTTGCTCTCCGAAAAGCTGTTGATTGTACAAGGGACGGCCTTCAACTGGCCAAATCCTGACCACTTCCGTGTTGTCACTCTGCCGCGGGTCGACGACCTGGAACAGGCGATCGGACGCATCGGCAACTTCCTCAAGAGCTATCGCCAGTAAAAGCCGCCCCGCCATCCCGCCAGGACCAGCCTCTGGCGGGATGCGGATCGTGCCCCTGCCCGCCTCTGCCCGTCTCGACGCGACATAGTTTGAAATAGCGCACCAGTTGAACTGCGTCAGATCGTCACTTATACAGCCGCACATAATCACTGCGAATCCGCCGCAAGGAGACGGTTCCCATCATGATGCGCATCCTCTTGTTCCTGGCTACTAACCTGGCCGTGCTGATCATCGCCAGCATCACCCTCAAGGTGCTGGGCGTTGACCGCTTCACCGGCCAGAATTACGGCAGCCTCCTGATCTACTGCGCTGTATTCGGCTTTGCCGGCTCACTGGTCTCTCTGTTCATCTCCAAGTGGATGGCCAAGATGAGCACTGGTACCGAGATCATCAGTCAGCCGCGCACCCGCCACGAGCAGTGGCTGCTGCAGACGGTCGAACAGCTGTCGCGCGAAGCAGGCATCAAGATGCCCGAGGTCGGTATCTTCCCAGCCTATGAGGCCAATGCCTTTGCCACCGGCTGGAACCGCAACGATGCGCTGGTGGCTGTCAGTCAAGGTCTGCTCGAGCGCTTCTCGCCGGATGAGGTCAAGGCCGTGCTGGCTCATGAGATCGGCCATGTGGCCAACGGTGACATGGTCACCCTCAGCCTGATCCAGGGCGTGGTGAACACATTCGTGATGTTCTTTGCGCGGATCTTCGGCAATTTCGTCGACAAGGTGGTGCTCAAGAACGAGGAAGGCAACGGCATCGGTTACTTCGTGGCGACCATCTTTGCCGAACTGGTCCTGGGTATTCTGGCCAGCATCATCGTCATGTGGTTCTCGCGCCTGCGTGAGTACAAGGCCGATGCTGCCGGCGCCGACCTGGCCGGCACAGGTGCCATGATCGCCGCCCTGCAGCGCCTGCGCGCTGAACAGGGCCTGCCGGTGCAGATGCCCTCGAGCATGACCGCCTTCGGCATCAATGGCGGCCTGAAGCATGGCCTGGCCGGCCTGCTGATGAGCCACCCGCCACTGGAGGATCGCATTGCTGCCCTGCAGCAACGCGGCCGCTGAATACGCTCAACCGGTTTCACACTGTATTGGGGCGACGGAAGTCGCCCCCTTTTTTGGCACAAGTATCCGGCTTGCGGACAAGACAACGCCCCATGACGGGGCGTTGTTGGTACGGGCTTCAGTGAGGCCTCACTCGCTAGCGGCGGCCTCATCCAGAGCTCGGATTTCCAGCAGCTCCAGCTCGAAGATCAGCACCGAATTGGACGGAATCAGCGGACTCGGACTCTGCGGCCCGTAGGCCAGCTCGCTAGGAATGAAGAATTTGTACTTCTCGCCGACCTGCATCAGCTGCAGACCTTCGACCCAGCCCGGAATCACGCCACCGACCGGTAGGTCAACGGGCGAGCCACGCTTTATCGAGCTGTCGAACACGGTGCCATCGATCAGGGTGCCCTCATAGTGCACTGAGACCACATCATCCATCTTCGGACGCGCACCACTGGCCTTCTTGAGCACTTCATACTGCAGGCCAGACTCGGTCGTGATCACCCCGTCGCGCTTACCGTTTTCCTCAAGAAACTTGCGACCATCCTCGGCATTCTTGTCACTGATGGCCGCCATGCGCTCCTCGGCACGGCTCTGCAAGAAGCTAAAGGCCTCCATCAGCTGCTCATCGCTCAGACGCTGCTCTTTTTTAGCCAGGGCATCCTCGATGCCCAGCGCAACAGCCGCAGCACTGAGGTCATCCATGCCTTCCTGGGCCAGGCTACGCCCCATGTTCAGACCAATGCCATAAGAGGCTTTCTGAGCGGGTGTATCCAACACTGTCTCAGGCTTTGCCGTCTGCGAATCGCAGCCGGCCAACGTCAGACCAACCAGAGCCACCGCAGCGGCCAAACGATGATATTTCATGCAGTTTCCTTAGCGTTCCTGTGCCGCAGCGGGCAACTCGACTGAGCATGCGAGCTTATCAGGCTGACCCCGGAGCACGCTATGCCAGGAGCGGGCGACATGCGTAGAAACGCAAAAAGCCTGATCGCATTGCTGCATATCAGGCTTTCAGAGTTCTTTGTCACTTTGGGTGAGTAAATGGCGCGGCGGACGGGACTCGAACCCGCGACCCCCGGCGTGACAGGCCGGTATTCTAACCG
>CAZFFB010000141.1:0-5982 GCA_964517735.1 uncultured Pseudomonas sp. | reverse complement strand
GCAGACGCCTCCGGGCAAAGGCGGCGAGATCCAGATCACCGATGCGCTGATGCGCCAGGCCCAGGACGGCTGCGTGCTGGCCTACAAGTTCAAGGGCAAGCGCTTTGACTGCGGCAGTGCCGAAGGCTTCATCGAAGCCACCAACTTCTGCTACGAACATCTCTACAAGACTGGTCAGGCCTACTGAGCAGCCCGGCTGGCCATGCCGCCATCCGGAAACCTGTCTGAACTGCGTGAGGTAAAGAATGAATCATGACTTCGACCTGTTTGTGATCGGTGCCGGCTCAGGTGGTGTGCGAGCTTCGCGCTTTGCCACTGGTTTTGGCGCGCGAGTGGCGGTGGCGGAAAGCCGCTATCTGGGCGGTACCTGCGTGAATGTCGGCTGCGTACCCAAGAAGCTGATGGTCTACGGTGCCCACGTCAGTGAGGAGCTGGAGCAGGCGCGCGGTTTTGGCTGGTCGGTGCAAGAGGCACAGTTTGACTGGCCAACGCTGATTGCCAACAAGGATCGTGAGATTCAGCGCCTCAATGGCATCTACCGTAACCTGCTGGTCAACAGTGGCGTAACCCTGCTGGAAGGTCATGCGCGGCTGATCGATGCCCACACTGTGGAGGTGAACGGCCAGCGCTACAGTGCAGGCCATATTCTGATTGCCGTGGGTGGCTGGCCACAGGTGCCGGATATTCCTGGGCGTGAATGGATCACCACCTCGAACGAAGTCTTCCACTTGCCCCAACTGCCGCCCCGTGTATTGGTGGTTGGTGGCGGCTATATCGCCGTCGAGTTCGCGTCGATCTTCCATGGTCTGGGGGCACAGACCAGCCTGTTGTATCGAGGAGAGCGCTTCCTGCGGGGCTTTGATGAAGCCGTGCGCGAGCATCTGGAGCAGGAGCTACGCCAAAAGGGCGTCGATCTGCAGTTTGCCAGCGAAATCGCACGAATTGAGCGGCAGGACGGGGGCAGCCTGCAAGCGACCCTGCGCGATGGGCGAGTGCTGGAAGCTGATTGCATATTCTATGCCACAGGCCGTCGCCCCATGCTGGACAATCTAGGACTTGACGCCGCTGGCGTGGCTCTGGATGAGCGTGGATTTATCGCGGTTGACGAGCATTACCGTACCAATGTGCCATCGGTACGGGCCATCGGTGACGTGATCGGCCGGGTACAGCTGACACCGGTAGCATTGGCTGAAGGCATGGCCGTGGCTCGTCAGCTGTTCAGCCCGCAGCAATACCGACCGGTCGACTACAGGAGGATTCCAACCGCTGTCTTCAGTCTGCCCAACATCGCTACGGTGGGTCTGACCGAACAGCAGGCTGTAGAGCAGGGGCATCGCATCCAGGTCTTTGAAAGCCGTTTCCGGCCGATGAAGATGACCCTGGGCGGGCAGCAGGAGCGTACCCTGATGAAGCTGATCGTCGATGCCGATGACGATCGAGTGTTGGGCTGCCATATGGTGGGCCCGGAGGCTGGCGAAATCGTCCAAGGCCTGGCAGTTGCCATGAAGGCCGGCGCCACCAAGGCAATATTTGATGAAACCATTGGTATTCATCCCACTGCTGCCGAGGAATTCGTCACGCTGCGCACGTCGCGGGCAAGCTGAGCCAAGACAACCTTACCTGCGTACCGTGATTGCACGAGTACGCAGGTAAGGGTAGGGCGGTGGACTCAGTGCCTCTTGTGGCCATGGCTGCCACTTGACTGAGCATCGGCAGCACGCACCTCAACCTCCACGGTCAGACTGCCTGCCCGCTCAAACTCCAAAGTCAGAGGAAAGCGCTCACCTGCCTTCAATGGCTGTTGCAGATCAAACAGCATGACGTGCAGTCCACCTGGACGAAACGCGATACGTTGATCCGCCTGGACTTCGACTGCCGGCACTTCTTCCATGCGCAGCAGACCATCGCGCTCGACATGGGTGTGTAATTCGCTATGGGCTGCGCGGGGCGTACTGGCCGAGACCAGACGATCGCTGCTGTCTCCAGTGTTATGCACTTCAAAATAGGCTGCACCTGCCGGTGCGTTGGGCGGTAATTCTCGAGACCAGGGCTCATGGATCATCAGGTCTCCGGACTGGTAGTCAGCAGCAAACACAGGCAACGCAGCAGCCAGCAGCGCAACCAAGGTCAATGGACGCAACGACATCATCGAACTCCTTGCAGGGTAGATACAGTGCTTGACCTTAGCACAAGCCACTCAGGCGAAGGGGGTGCGAGCCAGCGCGACCAAAGCGCACATCCTATTACCGTTTAACATAATTAAAAAATTATTTGTTCTAAAAACTACCCTAGCTGGAAGTAATCAAGCATCAGGAGCAGGAGCAGAGATAGCCAGCGACCGCTCCAGTGCTACCAACTGACCTTGTAAATGAGCCAGCTCAAACTGCAGCTGCTGTTCACGCCCTTGCCATAGCTCACGCTGCTGCTGATGCGTTACTCGCTGCTGTTCCAGCGCTTCCTGCAATTGTTCGATCTGTACGCTCCAAGCCTTGAGCTGTGCAGCCTGTTGCTCATGCGACATCGTCAAGCGGGTGCAACTGGACTCTAGCTGCGACTCACGCACGCTAGCCTGTTCCTGCTGCTGACGCAGCGCAGCATTTTCGCGCTGCAAGGCGCGCCAATCGCCCAGCAGGCGTTCATTATCCCGATTGAGCTGTAACAACTCGTCCTGGCGCACTGTCAGCAATTGCTGCAGCTGACGCACTTCAGCCTGCACGCTCTGTATCTGTGCTTCGTGACGCCGTACGTCCTGCTCACGCTGGCTCTGCACCGCAGCCCGATAATGCTCCAGCGCAGCGCGCGCATGCTGATGCTTATCCTCCAGAGAAAGGATCTCCCGTTCACGCTCCTGCAAGCGCAGCTGCTGCTCGTGCTGCAACTGGTCGAGGCGAGCCAGCTCGACCTGCTGACGAGTATTTTTCTCCCGCTCAGCCACGTGCGCTGTCTGCTCCGCCTGAAGAATGGCTTGCTGAGCCTCCAGCGTCGCTGTCTGTTGCTCGTACTGCTGGCGTAACTCCCGCAGCTGCTGCTCAAACAGATAGCACTGCCGGGCGTGCAGGGCGGCAGCCTCCGCCACACGCTCGTCGGCCTCCTGCCGCAGGCGCTCCGCCAGTCGAGAGACCAGATCGGTCAATGCCTCACTCAGAGTGCCTGCTGGATTCTGCGGAGATTCTTCATCTATTTCCCGCAAATAGCGGTGAATGGTGGTCTTTGATCCAGTATTTCCCAGTTCGATGCGCACCGCATCGATGCTGGGGTGCTCGCCGCGGGCGAGCAATGCCTGCCGAGCCTTGAGGACCAATGCTTTGTTGATGCCGCCACGGGCCATATCGTGCTCCTTTGATTTCGTACCGTTTTACGTACTACGTATTTACGTAGCAAACTAGCAGAAAATTTTCTCATTAGAACCATTTAATAAAGACGTGATATTGTGTAATTATCCCGCAGGAAGGCTGATTTTTACCCGCAATGGGCCACAGGCAGTACAGAAGTCCGTCGAGAGAAGGAGGAGGAGGACATGGGTGATCTGGAGCGCTACCTGCGCGCCGCAACCCGTGACAACACGCGCCGCAGCTATCGGGCGGCCATCGAGCATTTCGAGGTGAGCTGGGGCGGCTTTCTGCCCGCCACGCCTGAAAGCGTCGCGCGCTATCTGGCTGCTCATGCCGGGCAGCTTTCCATAAACACCCTGAAGACACGCCTGTCAGCCCTGGCGCAATGGCATACCAGCCAGGGTTTTGCCGATCCCACCCGCAGTCCGCTGGTGCGTCAGACGCTCAAGGGCATCCGCGCCCTGCATCCCCAACGGGAAAAGCAGGCGGAGCCGCTGCAACTGCAGGATCTGGAGCGGGTGAGTGCACACCTGCAGGAACAGGCGGACAGCGCCCTCAAGGCCGATGACCATGCAGCGCTGCTGCGCACCCGTCGTGATGCCGCGCTGATCCTGCTGGGCTTCTGGCGCGGCTTTCGCAGCGACGAACTCTGCCGGCTTCGCATCGAAGACCTGCGCATCGCACCGGGCACAGGCATGAGCCTCTATCTGCCTCGCAGCAAGACCGATCGCGACAACCTGGGCCGGGAATACCAGGTGCCAGCCTTGCGCCGTCTGTGTCCAGTACGGGCCTGTCAGGAGTGGCTGGGCTGCAGCGGCCTGCTGCAAGGGCCACTGTTTCGCCGGATCGATCGCTGGGGCAACCTGGCAGATACCCCCCTGCATGCCAACAGCATGATCACGCTGCTGCGCCAGGCCCTGCAGCGCGCCGGCATCGATGCACAGCACTACAGCAGCCACTCGCTGCGCCGCGGTTTTGCCAGCTGGGCGACGGCCAATGGCTGGGATCTGAAGGCACTGATGGAGTACGTCGGCTGGAGGGATGTAAAGTCGGCACTGCGCTATGTCGATCCCCGCGGCCAATGGCAGGGGCTGAGTCTGCAGGAGGCAGCGGCACTCCCGGTGGCCAGCGAGCCGACAGTCAAGCCAGTGCGCTGAGTCTGCCCAAGACACACGCCTGCCGTCAGTGCCTATACTCCATGATGTAGCTTCACGGCATCACAAGGGCAGGCGAGGAGGGACGGCGTGGCGGATCAGTTGAAGATCTTCGGGCAGATGTTCTGGCATGCCCTGCGCAATCTGCTGCCGATCATTCTGGTGGTGGCTGTCTTCCAGGGGCTGGTGATCGGCAGCCTTCCTGAGGATCTGGGGTCAACGTTGCTCGGGCTGCTGATGGTAGCCGTGGGGGTCGCCTTGTTTCTGCAGGGCCTTGAACTGGGCATCTTTCCGATCGGCAAGAGCCTCTCCAACGCCTTTGCCCGGCAGGGTTCGCTGCCCGTACTGCTGGCCTTCGGGTTTTACTTGGGGTTTGCTGCAGTGATCGCCGAGCCGGCCTTGATCGCAGTAGCAGGTCAGGCTCAGGAGATCAGCGAGGGGCGCATCCATGCACTCACCCTGCGCATACTGGTCGCCTTCTCGGTCGGAGGCGTGGTGGCATTGGGTTGTGCTGCGCACCGTGCTTGGGCACTCGCTGCATGGCTATTTGCTGGTCGGTTATCTGCTGGTCATCAGTGTGACGTTCTTTGCCCCGCCAGAGATCGTCGGACTGGCCTATGACTCGGGCGGTGTGACCACCAACATCGTCACCGTGCCGCTGATCACGGCACTGGGTATCGGCCTGGCCACTTCGCTGCGTGCTCGCAGCGCCCTGATGCACGGTTTTGGTCTGGTGGCCCTGGCTGTCATGGTGCCGATGATCCTGGTACAGCTGTATGGGATTGTTGTCTACCAGCTGATGGAGCCATCCACTACACAGGCCACTCTGGCGACCTTGGCCCATGCGCAAACCCCGGCGGCGGGCGCGCTGCTCAAGATAGCCTCGGATCTGCTGGGAATGGTGGGAATGGTGGGCGATATCCTGCCCATCGTACTGGTGGTGCTGTTCTTTCAGTATGCAGTGATCCGCAAGCCGCTTGCCCATCTACCCAGGATCAGTGTCGGCTTTGTTCTGGTCATCGTCGGCCTGTATGCCTTTGTGCTGGGCCTCAAGCTCGGCCTTTTCCCGATCGGGCGGAGTATGGCGGAGCAGCTGGTCCAGCTAGAGATCTGGCTGTTCATCTACCTGTTTGCCTTCGCCATCGGTTTTGCCACTACCTTGGCGGAGCCTGCACTGATTGCCATCGGTGAAAAAGCAGAGGAGGCGGGCAAGGGCAGGGTGCGGGCCACCCATATCCGCCTGCTGGTGGCCGTGGGCGCGGCACTCGGACTGACCATCGGTGTGCACCGGCTGATCAGCGGTGACTCGATCCACCTCTACATCCTGTGCGGTTACAGTCTGGTCATCCTGATGACTTGGCTGGCACCATCTTATATTGTGCCGCTGGCCTTCGATCTGGGCGGGGTAACCACCTCGGAAGTCACCGTCCCGCTGGTCACCGCGCTGGGTCTTGGCCTGGCCAGCAGCATCGAGGGGCGCAATGTGCTGATCGATG
>CAZFFB010000140.1:0-5995 GCA_964517735.1 uncultured Pseudomonas sp. | reverse complement strand
TGCGGGTTTGCTTCTCTTCCTCAAGGTCCCAGCGCGAAACGTCAACAGGCCCTAGTCTTTCCTGCAGATCCTCTGCCCGGGATACCCCACGACATGAACACCCTGATCGTCGATGACGACCCGCTGATCTGCCGGCTGCTCACCCAGCAGCTGCGTAACCTTGGCCTTGAGCCTGTCCATGCCTGCCACCATGCCGGCGAGGCGATTGCCTGGCTTGCACAGCACCCGGAGATCGATCTCGTATTCTGCGACCTGCAGATGCCAGAACTGGACGGTATCGAATTCATCCGCCACCTGGCCCGCACGGCCTACCCCGGTGCACTGATCCTGATCAGCGGTGAGGAAGATCCGCGCCTGCTGCGCAGCGCCATGCGACTGGCCCGCGCTCACGGCCTGCACGCCCCCGGCGCCCTGCACAAGCCGCTGGAGCGCACTGAGCTGATCCACTTGCTGGAGCATTGCCAAGCCACGCGCCCGGGCGCTCGTCCATTCCCGGCAGGCCATGTACTGACCCGTGAGGACCTGCTGCAGGCACTCGAGCAGGGACAGATCATCAACCACTACCAGCCCAAAGTGACCTTTCGTGATGGGCAGGTGACAGGCGTCGAGGTGCTGGCCCGCTGGCAGCATCCACAGCAGGGACTGCTGACCGCCAATCACTTCGTGCCGCTGGCTGAGGACAGCCAGCTGATCGACCGCCTGCTGCAGCAGGTCCTGCAACAGGCGCTGCGGGACTGCCGGAGCTGGCAGGAGGCCGGCTACCCACTGCAGGTCGCGGTCAATGTCTCGGTCAAGAACCTGCATCTGCTGGATCTGCCGGACCTGGTTGCACGCCAGGCGGCTGCCGCCGAGGTGCCGCTGTCCCGCCTGACCCTGGAAATCACCGAAAGCCATCTGATCGAGGATCTGCAGACCACACTGGATATCCTTACTCGCCTGCACCTCAAGCGCATTGCCCTGTCGATCGACGATTTCGGCACCGGCCACTCCTCGCTGGCCCAGCTGCGGGACATCCCGTTCAGCGAACTCAAGCTTGACCGCAGCTTTGTGCATGGTGCCGCGCATGAGCCGGCCCGGCGCAGCATTCTGAATGCCAGCATGAACATGGCCACCCAGCTAGGCATGCGCACCGTCGCCGAAGGGGTCGAGGATGAAAGCGACTGGCGTTACCTGAGCGAGGCTGGCTGCGATCTGGCCCAGGGCTGGCTGATCGCCCGGGCCATGCCGAGCGATGCCCTGCTGATATGGCTGCGGCAATGGCCAGAGCAGCGGCAGCAGCTGGGGCTGTGATGAGCGCAGTACCGGCCCATCAATCGTGAAAATGCGCTTTCACAAAGGCACGGAACAGGCTGACAGCCGGTGATTCGCTGCGCCCGGCACGGCGCACCAGCGCGTACTGGCCATAGCGCTCGCAATGCGGCTCGACACGCAGCTCCCGCAGACGCCCCTGCGCCAGCTGCATGCGGGCGCTGGCGAAAATCCCGAAAAATACCGCATCACTGTGCTCGACCACCTCAAGCAGCCCGGCCACATCCTCGCAATCGAGGGTCATCAGCTGCCGGGGATGAGCCTCGCGGCCCAGCTCAGTCATCAGGTTGCGGACAATCTCGTCACTGAGCGGCATCGAGGCCACCGGATAGGCGCGCAGCGCTTGCAGCGTGACACCGTCAAGCGCCAGCAGCGGATGGGCCGGACGACACAGAAAACCGCCGCGCAGCGGCGGCAAGGGCTCGATCTGTAGCTCATCGGAAGCCACCAGTGCCCGGTAGTCGAGCGCCACGACATCCACCGCCTCATCCAGCAAGGATTGCACCAAAAGGGCCACCGAGCCCCGGGCGATCTTCACCTGCAGCCGCGGATGATGGAGGGCCATATGATGCAGAAAGGGCGTCATCAGGATTGAGGCCGGCGTCGGCCCAAGACCGATCCGCAGCTGACCGAGCTGACCGCTTTGCAGCCGCTCGATGCTGGCGCGCAGCTCCGCCGCCTCGCCAAGGATGCGCCGCGCGTGGACCACCACCTGCTGGCCATAGGCGGTCAGGGCGTTACGCTTGCCGACCCGATCGATCAGGCGCACCCCAAGCTCCTGCTCCAGTGCCTGCAGGCTGCGACTCAAGGCCGGCTGGGTCAGGCACAGCACCTCAGCGGCCTTGCGAAAGGATTGCTGCTCAGCCAGCGCCAGCAAGTGGCGCAGATGATTGAGGTTCACTGATCACACTCTGTTATCAAAAAAATGAAAATTTCGCATTAGACGCATCATAAAACGCTTTGTATGGTCGCGCCCAAGGCCATATCGGCCTGATCACCCTTGCGGAGCACAACAATGACAAGAAAAGCCCTCATCCCACACGCCCTGGCACTCGCCCTGAGCAGCGCCCTGTTCGGCCTGACCTCCACCGCCCAGGCAGTAGAGCCTGCTGTTCTGGCTGACATAGAGGCGCGCGTCGCCGCGGTAGAGCCGCGGATGATCGCTTGGCGGCGCGACATCCATCAGCATCCGGAGCTGTCCAACCAGGAACAGCGCACCGCCCGGCTGGTCGCCGAACACCTGCGCCGTCTTGGCATGGAGGTGACCACCGGCGTGGGTGGAACCGGCGTGGTCGGCCTGCTCAAAGGCAGCAAACCCGGCAAGGTGGTGGCGCTGCGGGCCGACATGGACGCCCTGCCGATCAAGGAGCTGACCGGTCTGCCCTGTGCTTCCAAGGCTCGCGGCCTGCACATGGGCCAGGAAGTCGACATCATGCATGCCTGTGGCCACGACGGGCACACGGCCATTCTGATGGCGACCGCCGAGGTACTGGCGGGCATGCGTGAGCAGATCAGCGGCAGTGTCAAGTTCATCTTCCAGCCTGCCGAGGAAGGTCACTCCGAACACCCCAAAGATGAGGATGCCCCGATCGGCGCCCGCGCGATGATCGCCGCCGGCGTGCTGGAAAACCCCAGGGTCGATGCCATCTTCGGTCTGCACCTGATCCCCGCCTTCCCCACCGGCACCGTCGCCTATCGCCCCGGGCCGATCCTCGCCTCGGGAGACGCCTTCGCCCTCAAGGTCAGCGGCAAGCAGACCCACGGCGGTTTCCCCTGGAACGGCATCGACCCGATCGTCAGCAGTGCGCAGATCATTCTGGGGCTGCAGACCATCGTCAGTCGCCAGCTCAATCTGGCCCGCGAGCCGGCAGTGATCTCCATTGGCTCGATTCAGGGCGGCAACCGCGAGAACATCATCCCCGAACACGTCGAACTGCTGGGCACCGTGCGCACCTTCGATGAGGGCATGCGCGAGGAGACCCTCAAGCGCATGCAGGTCACTGCCGAGTCGATCGCTGCCGCCAGCGGTGCCCGTGCCGAGCTCAGGGTACTCAAGCCGGGCTATGCCACCACCATCAACGATGTGCCGCTGACCGAACGCATGGCGCCGACCCTGCAGCAGGTCACGGCGGGCAAGGCCATCACCGCGCCCAAGCTGAGCGCCTCGGAAGACTTCTCCGCCTACCAGCAGCAGGTGCCCGGGCTGTTCTTCTTCCTCGGATCCACCGATCCCAAGCGTCAGGACCCGAAAACGGCCGCCCCCAACCACTCGCCCTACTTTGATATCGATGAGGCGGCACTGGCCGTCGGTGCCCGCAGCATGGCCGCGCTGGCGCTGGATTTTCTCGCCCAGCCCTGAGCCTCAGGGTCCCGCTACCCGGCAAGACCGGCGGGTAGCGGGACGGCACAGCACGGCCAGCGGGTGATAAAGTAGCGGGCTGCCTGTTCGCAAACCCGCTTTCCAGAGCCGATCTATGCCACCTGCCGTCACCTCGCCCTGCGATTCATCACTGCCTGCGCTGCTGGCCGGCCCGCTGCTGCGCCGCTTGGAAGCCCGGCGTCTGGTGCTCTGGCTGGTAGCCAGCCGGCCACTGTCCCTGACCCTGGAGCTGGACTGGCCAGACGGCAGTCTGCGCCAGACGCTTGATGCCCAAGCCTGCCGGCAGCTGCCGCTGGGACGTTCGGCCTGGCTGCACCTGATCGATGTGTCGCTGCCGGAGGAACTGCCCGCCGACACCCTGATCGACTACGACCTGCGCAGTGCCGGGCAGGGTCTGGCAACGCTGGCCCCGCACTTGCTCTACCCCGGCAGAACCCGTCCGGCCTTCGTGCGGCGCAGCCGCAATGACCACCTGCTGCACGGCTCCTGCCGCAAGCCCCATCACCCCAGCGCTGATGGCCTGGCACTGGCCGATCATGTCCTCGCCGACAGCCTGGCGCACCCTGCGCAGCGCCCGGCCCTGCTGATGCTCAGCGGCGATCAGATCTATGCCGACGATGTCGCCGGCCCCATGCTGGTGGCCATTCATGCGCTGATCAGACGGCTGGGGCTTTTTGATGAGCAGCTCGAAGGGGCTACCGTCGCCGACAGCCAGGCGCTGTATCGCCACGCCGACAGCTACTACCGACGCGAACAGCTGCTGCCGGCCTGCGAAGCCAACCAGGACCTGCGCCAGCGCTTCTTCGCCGGGGTCCGCAAGCCGGTCTTCACCAGCGCCAGCGCCCACAACCACCTGGTGACCTTTGCCGAAGTCATCGCCATGTACCTGCTCTGCTGGTCACCGGTGCCCTGGACGCTGATCAGCCCTTGCATACCAGCGCTGACGGCAGCTCAGCAGCAACGTTACGCCAGCGAGCTTCAGGCCCTGGATGGTTTTGTCAAAAGCCTGGGCCAGGTGGCGCGGGCCATGGCGCAACTGCCCTGCCTGATGATCTTCGACGATCACGACATCACCGATGACTGGAACCTGTCCGCCCAGTGGGAGCAGAGCGCCTACGGCCACCCCTTCTCACGGCGGATCATCGGCAATGCCCTGCTCGCCTACCTGCTCTGCCAGGGCTGGGGTAACGACCCTACTGCGTTCGATGACCTGCTGCCGGAACTGCAGTGCCTGCTGAACGATGCTGTGCTACAGGACGGCCAGCTGGCGGCCGGCGCCCAGGATGCCCTGATCGAGCGCCTGCGACACTTTCGCAGCTGGGGATATCGGCTGGCCGGCCAGCCCTGCCTGCTGGTCCTTGACACCCGCACGCAGCGCTGGCGCAGCGAACGCCACCTTGGTCGCCCGTCCGGGCTGATGGACTGGGAGGCCCTGTGCGAACTGCAGCAGGCCTTGCTGGACGAGCCGGCAGCGATCATCGTCTCACCGGCACCGATGTTTGGCGTCAAGCTGATCGAGGGCATCCAGCGCCTGTTCACCTGGGCCGGCTACCCGCTGCTGGTGGATGCAGAAAACTGGATGGCCCACCGCGGCAGCGCCCGGGTGATGCTCAACATCTTCCGTCACTCGCGCACCCCGGCCCACTATGTGATCCTCTCGGGCGATGTGCACTACTCGTTCGTCTATGACATCCGCCTGCGCCAGCGTGAAGCAGGCCCAAGGCTCTGGCAGATCACCAGCAGCGGGCTGAAGAACGAATTTCCCCGCCGCCTGCTGGACAGCCTCGATCGCCTCAACCGCTGGTTGTATGCGCCACGCTCGCCCCTCAACTGGCTGACCCAGCGCCGACCGATGCTGATCAGCCCGCGCATTCCCGATCGCAGCACCCGTGGCGAGCGGTTATGGAACGGGGCAGGACTGGGTCAGGTCTATCTTGATGCGCAGGGTCGTCCGCAGCAGATCCGCCAGCTCAATGCTGACGAAGGCGCGCCCACCACCTTCCGCGAAGGCCGCAACGCGCTCCCCTGAGCCCGCAGCGCAGCAACGGGCTGAAGAAGGCTTGCTGCATCGGCCAGACGAAAATCGACCCGATGAAAAAACGCGGCCGAAGCCGCGTTCTGAGTGGGTTCAAGGTCCGGGCGGCTGATGATGCCGCCCGGGGCTGTGCTCAGAAGAAGCCCAGCGGATTGATGTCGTAGCTGACCAGCAGGTTCTTGGTCTGCTGGTAGTGATCGAGCATCATCTTGTGGGTTTCGCGGCCGACGCCGGACTTCTTGTAGCCGCCGAACGCCGCGTGGGCCGGGTAC
>CAZFFB010000139.1:0-6048 GCA_964517735.1 uncultured Pseudomonas sp. | reverse complement strand
CATGAGGCCCTCTACGTCGAGCGGATCGCGGGTCGGGCGGGATATGGCCGCAGGCCTTTCCCGCCGGCGACGCCGGCAGGGTGGACAGCACGGCATGCGTTGCCCACCCTGCACGGGCTGACCGCTTAGTTGTGGGCGTGCAGCACTTCGTTGAGCTCGATGGCGGTCTTGTTGGTCTGGCATTCGACCGCACCGCTCTGCGAGTTGCGACGCAGCAGCAGATCGCTCTGTCCGGCGATGTCGCGCGCCTTGACCACTTCCACCAGGTTGCCCTGATCATCCAGCACAGCCACCTTGGTGCCGGCGGTGATGTACAGGCCGGACTCCACCGTGCAGCGATCGCCCAGCGGGATGCCGATGCCGGCATTGGCGCCGATCAGGCAGCCCTCGCCGACCGAGATGACAATGTTGCCGCCGCCGGACAGGGTGCCCATGGTCGAGCAGCCACCGCCCAGGTCCGAGCCCTTGCCGATGAATACGCCGGCGGAGACGCGGCCTTCGATCATGCCCGGGCCTGCGGTGCCGGCGTTAAAGTTGACGAAGCCCTCGTGCATGATGGTGGTGCCTTCACCGATGTAGGCACCCAGACGCACACGGGCACTGTCAGCGATGCGCACGCCGCTCGGTACCACGTAGTCGGTCATCTTCGGGAACTTGTCGACCGAGAAGACTTCCAGCAGCTCGCCGCGCAGGCGTGCCTCGAGCTGGCGTTCGGCCAGCTCGCCCAGATCGATCGCCCCCTGGCTGGTCCAGGCTACGTTGGGCAGCAGCGGGAAGATGCCGGCAAGGCTGGTGCCATGGGGCTTGACCAGGCGGTGGGAGAGCAGGTGCAGCTTGAGATAGGCCTCCGGAGTGGTTTCCGGGGCGGTGTCACTGGCCAGCAGCACAGCGACCAGCGGCTTGCGACTTTCGGCCAGACGGGTCAGCAGCGCGGCCTGAGCGGCATCGATCCCCTTGAGCAGGCCGGCCAGCTCATGGGCCTGGTTATTGCTGAGGGCCAGGGTCTGATTGCCGCCGCTATAACCCAGGGGGTCTGCGACGGCGGCAACCAGCTCGGCGGCAGGTGCCAGCAGCGGCTGGGGGTAGAAGACTTCCAGCCAGGCGCCCTGGCGATTCTGGGTGCCGACGCCGAAGGCAATGCTGTAGAGGTTCTGCGACATGGGGGGAGTTTCCTTTGCAAGATGGGGACGCCGGCTCAAGCGAGCGCGGCGGCGTAGAGTTCCGGCTTGAAGCCGAGCAGGGTGCGGCCGCCCAGATCAAGCACCGGACGCTTGATCATCGAGGGGGCGGCCAGCATCAGTTCGATGGCGCGGGCCTGGTCGAGATCGGCCTTCTGCGCGTCGCTGAGCTGGCGAAAGGTGGTACCAGCGCGATTGAGCACCTTGTCCCAGCCGTGCTCGGCGCACCACCGCTCAAGGCTGGCGCGGTCGATGCCAGCGCTCTTGTAGTCGTGGAATTCATAGGCCACGCCGTGCTCGTCGAGCCAGGCGCGGGCCTTTTTCATGGTGTTACAGGCCTTGATGCCGTACAGGGACAGGGGGCGCATCAGTGATTCCTTGTCGGTTCCGGGGCCGGATCAGTTCAGGGCCAGGTACAGGCGATAGGCCAGCGAGGAGAGCATCACCAGCACCCCGGCGGCGAGGATGAGTACACCGGCATCCTGCTCACGCCGGCTGTAACCAATGCCCAGCAGCAGCATGCCCAGAATGATCAGTGCGCTCATCACATTGAGCGGGTTATCGGTCATGCCGTGCGCGCCAGCAGGTAGGCGCGAATGCGCTGGGCGGCCTCGACACATTCGGCCAGCGGCGCAACCAGCGCCATACGGATCCGGCCGGCGCCGGGGTTGAGGCCATCGATCTCGCGCGACAGATAGGAGCCCGGCACCACGGTCACATGCTCGCGCTCGAACAGCTCGCGGGTGAAGGTGGCATCATCGATCGGCGTCCTGGCCCACAGGTAGAAGCCGCCGTCCGGGCGTTTGACCTCAAGCACATCGCCGAGGATCTCCAGCACCGCATCGAACTTGGCACGGTACAGGTCGCGGTTGGCGCGCACATGCTCCTCGTCATTCCAGGCCTGGATGCTGGCCCGCTGGGTCTGCACCGGCATGGCGCAGCCGTGGTAGGTGCGATAGAGCAGGAACGGCTTGAGGATCGCTGCATCACCGGCAACAAAGCCTGAGCGCAGCCCCGGCAGGTTGGAGCGCTTGGACAGGCTGTGGAACACCACGCAGCGGGCAAAATCCCTGCGACCCAGCTCGACACAGGCGCTGAGCAGACCGGGCGGCGGGTTGTGTTCGTCAAAGTACAGCTCGCTGTAGCACTCGTCGGCAGCCAGCACGAAGTCGTACTGGTCGGCCAGGGCGATCAGCTTCTTCAGGGTGTCCATCGGCACCAGCGCGCCGGTGGGGTTGCCCGGCGAGCAGATGAACAGGATCTGGCAGCGCTGCCAGACCTCGGCCGGCACGGCGTCAAAGTCCGGGTTGAAGCCGTTGTCGTCCAGACACGCCAGGTAGTGTGGCTGGGCGCCGGCCAGCAGGGTGGCGCCTTCATAGATCTGGTAGAACGGGTTGGGGCTGACCACCAGCGCGCCCGGTTCACGGTTGACCACCGCCTGGGTAAAGGCGAACAGCGCCTCGCGGGTGCCGTTGACCGGCAGCACATGGCGGGCCGGATCCAGCCAGCCGGCCGGCACGTCAAAGCGCCGCTCGCACCAGGCCACAATGCTTTCACGCAGGGCCGGCAGGCCGAGGGTGGTCGGGTAGACGGCCAGCTGGTCGAGATTGCCGGCCAGCGCCTGGGCGACGAAATCCGGCGAGCGGTGCTTGGGCTCGCCGATGGACAGGGCGATCGGCGACTTGGTCGCCGGCGGCTGGGCATCGGCCAGCAGCGCACGCAGCTTTTCGAACGGGTAGGGCTGCAGAAGATCAAGGGCTCGGTTCATCAACGGGGTCCTGTTCAGAAGCGGATGCAGGTCGGTGTGGCGAGGCTGTCTGCGCAGTCGGAGAGCTGCTGGATGATGGCGCTTTGCAGGCGGGCGCAGCGTTCGGGATCAGCCAGCGGTTGGCCGTGGGCGTCGGTGACGAAGAACACGTCCTCAACCCGCTCGCCGAGGGTGACGATCTTGGCGTTCTGCAGCGACAGATCAAAGTCGAGGAAGATCTGCCCGATGCGCGCCAGCAGGCCCGGTCGGTCGGGCGCGATCACCTCGATGATGCTCAGCGGGCGCTGCGCGTCGGTGTGGATGGTCACCCGCGGCGCAAAGGCAAAACTCTTGAGCTGGCGCGGCACCCGGCGCTGGATGATGCTGCTGTAGTGCTCGGGATGCTGCAGCGCCTCGGCCAGACCGGCACGGATTTCCTCGATGCGCGACGGGTTATCGCCGATCGAGCCGCCATCGGCATCCAGCACCACGTAGGTGTCGAGGGTGAACTGGCTGGTCGAGGTGAGGACGCAGGCGTCCTGGATGCTCAGGTTGAGCTGGTCCATGGCCGCGACGGTGACCGCGAAGAAGTCATGCTGGTCGGGGGCGTAGATGAAGATCTGCGTGCCGCCTTCGAACGCGCGCTGGGTGGTTTCCTGGATGAGGATCAGTGGCGAGCCGTCGTGGCGATGCTGGAGGATGGCCTCGCTGTGCCAGGCAATGTCCTCGACGCTGTGGCGCAGGAAGTAGTCATCACCGAGCTGGCTCCACAGTTGCTCGGCAGCATCGCCCTCGATGATGCCTCGCTGGCGCAGCAGGGCCAGGGCGGCGTGCTGGTGTTCGCGGATCAGGTCCTCGCGATCCGGTGGATTCTCGAGGCCACGGCGCAGCGCCTGGCGGGTTTCGGCATACAGCTGGCGCAGCAGCGCGGCCCGCCAGGAGTTCCACAGGCTGGGGTTGGTGGCGTTGATGTCCGCCACGGTCAGCACATAAAGGTAGTCCAGGTGGGTCTGATCGCCCATGGCCACGGCAAAGTCATGGATCACCTGCGGATCGGAGAGGTCCTTGCGCTGGGCAGTGGTGGACATGATCAGGTGGTTTCTGACCAGCCAGGCCACCAGACGAGCATCCCAGGGCGGCAGCTGGTGACGGGCGCAGAAGGCCAGCGCATCCCTGGCGCCGAGTTCGGAGTGATCCCCGCCGCGGCCCTTGGCGATGTCATGGAACAGGCCGGCAAAGTAGATCAGCTCGGGCTTGGGCAGCTTGCCCATCAGCTCGCTGGCCAGCGGGTACTTTTCGGCAAAGTGCGGGTGTCCCAGCTTGCGCAGGTGGCGGATCAGATTGAGGGTGTGGGCATCGACCGTGTAAATGTGGAACAGATCATGCTGCATCTGGCCGATGATGTGGCCGAACTCCGGCAGGTAGCTGCCCAGGATGCCATAGCGGTTCATCCGCCGCAGGTTACGGTGGATGCCCTGGGGCGAACGGAACAGCTCGACGAACAGGCTGGTGTTGCGCAGGTCATTGCGGTAGGCGTCGTCGATCAGGTGGCGGTGATCGCGCAGCAGGCGGATGGTCGAGGCGCGCACGCCGCGGATCTGCGGGTGCTCGGCCAGCAGCACGAAGATTTCCAGCAGGGCACTTGGCGTGCGCCGGAATACATGCGGCGCGGTCACCTCGATGAAGCCGTCGCGCACCTGAAAGCGGCTGTTGAGGACCTGTGGCGGAGCGGACTCGCAGGGTTCGACCAGCAGCTCCTCAAGGCTCTGATTGACCAGATCCCCCAGCTCTGAAACTGCCATGACGACCCGGTAGTATTTCTGCATGAAGCGCTCGACGGCCAGCTTGCTGGTGCTGGCCTCAAAGCCCAGCAGGCCGGCCAGACGGCGCTGGTGATCGAACAGCAGGCGATCCTCGGCGCGCCCGGTGATCATGTGCAGGGCATAGCGTACCTTCCAGAGGAACTCGCGCGAGCTCTTGAGGATGGCCAGCTCGCGCTCGCTGAGCACGCCGCTGCCGACCAGGCTGTCCAGCTCCAGGGTGCCGTACAGCCGACAGGCGATCCAGAGGATCTTCTGCAGGTCACGCAGGCCGCCGGGCGAGCCCTTGATGTTGGGCTCGAGGTTGTATTCGGTGTCGTTGTACTTGGCGTGGCGGGCGCGCTGCTCGGCGCGCTTGGCCAGAAAGAACTCGCGGGCCGGCCACATGTGCTGCGTGGAGGTGGCTTCGAGCATGCGCTGGCGCAGGGTATCGGGGCCTGTGATGGTGCGGCTTTCCATCAGGTTAGTGATCACCGTGAGGTCGGCGCGTGCCTCGCTGGCGCACTCGGTGATCGAGCGCACGCTGTGCCCGACCTTGAGGCCGCAGTCCCAGAGCAGGGTGAGGAAGGCCTCGAGCGGGGCGCGCAGCGCTTCATGCTGCTCGCCATCGAGCAGGATGAGGATGTCGATATCCGAGTGCGGGTGCAGCTCGCCGCGCCCGTAGCCACCCACCGCGATCAGCGCCGCGATGCCCTCGCCCCAGTCAAAGCGCGACCAGGCGGCGCCGAGAATTTGATCGATGAACCAGGCGCGGCCACTGATCAGGGTGCGGATGTCGCAGTCGGCAGCAAAACGGCTGTCGAGGATTTCCGATGCCCGGCAGATGGCTTTGCGAAATGCCGCAATCGGGCTGCTCTTCAAGGCCAGTTCGGCCTGGAACTGGCCGCGGTCGAACAGCTCGGGGTCAGCATGCAGGGTGGGCATCGGAACTCCTGTGACGGCTCAGGGCGCGCAGCGGGCGAGGGTGTCGTCAGCGCGCAGGGTGAGGATCTCGTAGCCGGTGTCGGTTACCAGAATGGTGTGCTCATACTGGGCGGAGAGCTTGCGGTCCTTGGTGATCGCCGTCCAGCCATCGCCGAGCAGGCGGGTCTCGTAGCTGCCCTGATTGATCATCGGCTCGATGGTGAAGGTCATTCCGGCCTTGAGCTCCATGCCGGTACCGGCGCGTCCGTAATGCACCACCTGGGGCTCTTCATGGAAGACGGTGCCGATACCGTGGCCGCAGTATTCGCGCACCACCGAGAAGCCGTGCTGCTCGGCATGCTTCTGGATGATCTAGCCAATGTCGCCAATGCGGGCACAG
>CAZFFB010000138.1:0-6085 GCA_964517735.1 uncultured Pseudomonas sp. | reverse complement strand
AGCATCCCGTCGAGCACCACGGCGTCCGGCGCCTGCCCGGCGAGGGCGGCGCGGGCGCTGGCGCCGTCGTGGCAGGCGCGCACCTGGAAGCCTTCCTGCTGCAGCCAGGTGGCGAGCAGCTCGGTCAGTTCGCGGTCGTCGTCGATCAGCAGCAGGTCGTTCATGGCAGTCGGGGCATCCGGGCGGCGAAGGGTCAGGGCAGAACCTGGCGGAACGGCTTGACCAGCACGTCGGCATACACGCCGGCGGCACGGTAGGGGTCGGCGTCGGCCCAGGCGCGGGCGGCGTCGAGGGAGTCGAATTCGGCGACGATCAAGCTGCCGCTGAAGCCGGCGCTGCCGGGGTCGTTGCTGTCGATGGCCGGGTGCGGGCCGGCCAGCACCAGGCGTCCGGCATCGCGCAGCGCGTTCAGGCGCTGCAGGTGGGCGGGGCGGGCGGCCAGGCGTGCGTCAAGGGAGTCGGCAACATCGGTGCCGAAAATGGCGTAGAGCATGGACAAGGCTCCGAAGCAGGGGCATGGGCGGCAGATTTTTGCCGGCGGCGCGCCATCAGATGCAGCGCCGGCGCATAATAGCAAACCCCAATTGACGGAACAGACCGCCATGCTTGCCGACCTGCACTGCCACAGCACCGCCTCGGATGGCCTGCTCTCGCCCGCCGAGCTGGTGGCCCGTGCCCATGCGCAGGGGGTCGAACTGCTGGCACTGACCGATCATGACACCCTCGATGGCCTGCCCGCGGCCCAGGCGGCGGCTGCCGAGTGCGGGCTGCAGCTGGTCGATGGCGTCGAGCTGTCTTGCCTCTGGAACGGGACGACCATCCATGTGCTGGGCTATGGCTTTGCCCGCGATACACCAGTGCTGCAGGCAGCGCTGGCGGCACTGCATCAGGGGCGCTGGGCGCGCGCCAAGGAGATTGGTCAGCGTCTGGAGGCCAAGGGCATGCCCGGCTGCTTTGCCGGTGCCTGCGCCGTGCAGGCCGAGCGGGGCGAGGCGGGCAGTCCCCCCTCGCGGCCGCACTTTGCCGAGTACATGGTGCGGGCCGGTTTCGTGAAGGATCACGCGCAGGCCTTCCAGCGCTGGCTGGGGGCCGGCAAGCTCGGCGACATCAAGCAGCACTGGCCCGATCTGCCCGCCGCGGTGCGCACCCTGTGCGAGGCCGGTGCCTGGGTCAGCCTGGCCCATCCCTGCCATTACGACTTCACCCGCAGCAAGCGGCGCCGGCTGGTCAGTGAATTTGTCGCCGCCGGCGGCCATGCCCTTGAGGTGGCCAACGGTCCGCAAGTCGACAGCCAGGTCGGCATGCTGGCGATCCTCGCCCGCGAGTTCGGTCTGCTGGCCAGTGCCGGCAGCGACTTCCATGGCCCGCGCCAGTGGTCGGAGCTGGGTCGCTACCGCAGCCTGCCGGCGGATCTGCCTGCGCTGGCCGACTGCCTGAGACAGGGCCTGCGCCCACCGCTTCACGCCTGATACAAGGAACGACAATGAGCCAGTTCTTCCAGATCCATGCCGAAAACCCGCAACTGCGCCTGGTCAAGCAGGCGGTGGAAATCATCCGCCAGGGCGGCGTGGTGATCTACCCGACCGACTCCTCCTACGCCATCGGCTGCCAGCTGGGCGACAAGGCGGCGCTTGAGCGCATCCGTCACCTGCGTCGCCTGGACGACAAGCACAACTTCACGCTGATGTGCAGTGATCTGTCGCAGCTGGGCGAGTACGCCAAGGTTGATACCAGTGCCTTCCGCCTGCTCAAGGCCCACACGCCAGGCCCCTACACCTTCATCCTGGACGCCACCCGTGAGGTGCCGCGCATGCTGCTGCATCCCAAGCGCCGCACCATTGGCCTCAGGGTGCCGGCCAATCCGATCGCCCAGGCCCTGCTGGCCGAGCTGGGCGAGCCGCTGATGAGCGTGACGCTGATCCTGCCCGGTGATGCCGAGTCGATGAGCGACCCCTACGAGATCCGCGATCGCCTGCAGAAGCTGGTCGATCTGATCATCGATGGCGGCTGGTGCGGCACCGAACCCTCCACGGTGGTCAGTCTGGTGGGCGGCGACCCTGAGGTGCTGCGCGAGGGTTGCGGAGATCCGACGCCCTTTCGTGCGGCCTGAAGCGGGGCGGAGGCGATGCGCATGACGCAGGAGGCGCCGGACAGTACGCCGGCTGACCTGCCGCGGGCGCTGGTCTATGGCCGTGCGCTCAGTGAACTGCCGCCGGATCTGTACATCCCGCCCGATGCCCTTGAGGTGATTCTGGAGGCCTTCGAGGGCCCGCTGGACCTGCTGCTTTACCTGATCCGCAAGCAGAACATCGACATCCTCGACATCCCGGTCGCCGACATCACCCGCCAGTACATGGGGTACGTCGAACTGATGAAAGCGGTGCGCCTGGAGCTGGCGGCCGAGTATCTGGTGATGGCGGCGATGCTGGCCGAGATCAAGTCCCGCCTGCTGCTGCCACGCCCCGAGGGCTTGGCGGCCGAGGAGGAGGATCCGCGTGCCGAGCTGATCCGTCGTCTGCAGGAGTACGAGCGTTTTCGCCAGGCCGCCGAGGAGCTGGATGATCTGCCGCGCGTCGGCCGCGAGCTGCATGTCGCACAGCTCAGTGCACCGGATACCCGGGCACGCACCCTGTTGCCGACGGTCGAGCTGACCGAACTGCTGATGGCCATGGCCGATGTGCTGCGCCGCGCCGAGCTGTTCGAGCACCATCAGGTCAGTCGTGAGCCCTTGTCGGTGCGCGAGCGGATGAGCGAGGTGCTGGCGCGGCTGCAAGATGGCAGCTTTGTGCCCTTTGCCAGCCTGTTTCGTGCCGGAGAGGGGCGTCTTGGTGTGGTGGTGACCTTCATGGCGATCCTTGAGCTGATCAAGGAGGCATTGCTGGATCTGGTGCAGAGCGAACCCTTTGCCGATATTCATGTGCGCCTGCGCACTGCAGGTGCTGCCGTCGAGGTGAGTGATGAATCCGAGTGATCCGCGCCAGCTGGCGCCGGTGCTGGAGGCTATCTTGCTGGCCGCTGGGCGGGCGCTGAGTCTTGGTGCGCTGGCCGAGCTGTTCGAGGCTGACGAGCGGCCTACACCGCAGCAGCTGCGCGATGCTCTGGCACTATTGGCAGCCTCCTGCCTTGGGCGTGGCTGCGAGCTGGTGGAAGTGGCCTCAGGCTATCGGCTGCAGGTGCGGGCCCGCTTCGCCCCCTGGGTCGGCCGCCTGTGGGAGGAGCGTCCGGCCCGCTACTCGCGTGCGCTGCTGGAGACCCTGGCGTTGATTGCCTATCGCCAGCCGGTCACCCGGGGCGAGATCGAGACGGTGCGCGGGGTGGCCGTCAACAGCAACATCATCCGCACCCTGCAGGAGCGTGACTGGATCCGCGTGGTCGGCCACCGTGAGGTGCCGGGCCGTCCGGCGTTGCTGGCCACCACCCGTCAGTTTCTCGACGACTTTAACCTCAAGAGCCTCGACGAGCTGCCGCCGCTGTCGGCGCTGCGTGAGCTGGCGCCGCGCAGCGATGAGGTGGATGACGACCGCCCGCCACCCGCCGCCTTGCAGGCGCGTGCCGATCTGGCGCTGGCTGACGAGACTGCCGAGCCGCCGGCTGCGGTCAAGCGCGAGCCGGCCAGCTTTCGCAGTCTGCTGGCGGAACTCGATGCCATGGAGCAGGGACTCAAGAGCGACTTCGAGGATCTGCCGGCACAGGCTCCGGACGAGGCGGCACCCTCTCAGGAGGCGGGCGAGCATCGGGCGGATGGGCCGGACGCGCCGCTCTCCTGAACCGCTGCGCGCCCAGGCCTGCTGAGCGCCGGCCGGTACCTTGCCGCGGATCAGCCCGGCGTGCGCGTCCGGGCGGTTGCGCGTATCATCAGCGCCCCGGTTCATCGAACCGGGTTCACGAATTCCTTTCACGATTTGCATCCGGTCACACCGGGAGGTGCCCCCGCATGAACGAAACCCTTTCCCTCGAAGAACAGCGCCCCGCCGGCGAGAAGCTGCAGAAGGTGCTGGCGCGCATGGGCGCAGGCTCGCGCCGTGACGTCGAAACCTGGATCACCCAGGGCCGCGTCAAGGTCAACGGCAGTGATGCCACCCTTGGCCAGCGGGTCATGCCGGATGATGCGATTGCCCTGGATGGTCGTCTGCTGCGTCGCGAGGACGATCAGGTGGTGCGCCGGGTGCTGATCTACAACAAGCCCGAGGGCGAGGTGTGCACGCGCTCGGACCCGGAAGGCCGCCCGACCGTCTTCGATCGGCTGCCCCGTACCAAGAGCGGGCGCTGGATCAATATCGGCCGGCTGGACATCAATACTACGGGCCTTCTGCTGTTCACCACCGATGGCGAGCTGGCCAACCGTCTGATGCACCCCTCCTACGAGATGGATCGCGAGTACGCGGTTCGCGTGCGCGGCGAGGTGACCGAGGAGATGATCGACAACCTCAAGAAGGGCGTGATGCTTGAGGACGGTCCGGCCAAGTTCACCGATATCCAGGAAGCCCCCCAGGGCGATGGCTTCAACCACTGGTTCCACTGCGTGGTGATGGAAGGCCGCAACCGCGAGGTGCGCAGGCTCTGGGAGTCCCAGGGGCTGGTGGTCAGCCGTCTCAAGCGAGTGCGCTTTGGTCCGGTGTTCCTCACCGCCGATCTTTCGGTCGGGCGCTGGCGCGAAATGGGCCAGAACGAGGTGGATATCCTCGCCGCAGAAGTCGGCTTGCGTCCGCTGGCGCTGCCGGACATGAAGGGCAAGGCCCGCGAGAAGCTGGCGCGCATGCAGCGCAAGTCCGGCGGTTCAGCCGAGGCGGGCCGTGGCGCCCGAGGCGAGAACCGCGAGCGCGGTGGCCGCAGCCGTGATGAGGGTCGCGAACAGCGCCCGGGTGCCACGCCGCTGGCCGAGCGTCCCGCCGATGTGCGCGGCAAGCGCCCGGGCAAGCCGCGCGATGAGCGCAGTGCCCCCAACCTGACCGAGCGTCCGTCTCGCCAGAGCGAAGGCGGTGCAGCACGCCGCCCAAGACCTGTCGGCGATGGCCAGCGTCCGGGCTTTCGTCGTCGTTAACGTGAGTGGGCGGGCCACAGGCTGGCCTGCCTGAGACATGAGACCCTTGCGAGGGAGAGGAACACGATGTCCCTGGTGAAACCGAGCATTCTGCTGCTGTGTGCTGTGCTGTCTGGCTGCGCCTTGCTGGCTGACAAGGAGGATGGTGGAGGTGTCGCCAGGGCCGAGCCTGCCGCCCAGGCGCCGGCTGTCGACAAGGCCTGGCTGGATGCTGCCGAGCAGCGGATGCGCAAGGCGCTTGAGGGCAGCGCCTTCAGTGTCGAGCGCCAGGGCGAGGCGCTGGTGATCGTGGCGCCGGTGGATCGCGCCTTCAATCCCGACCGTCCCTCGATGCTGCTGCCGGCCTCGTTGCGCCCGCTGACCCAGATCGCCAAGCTGGCGGCCGCTGACCCCGACAGTGCCGTGTTGATCGTCGGCCATGCCGACAATCGTGGCGATGCAGCGGCCAACCGTCTGCTCAGCCTTGAGCGCGCGCGCTCGATGGCGGCGATCTTTCGCCTGAGCGGGCTGCCGGGCGAGCGTCTGGTGATGCGTGGCGCCGGTGCCGAGCAGCCGCGTGCCAGCAACGCCAATGCGGCCGGCCGTGCGCAGAATCGCCGCGTTGAACTGCTGCTGACCATGCGCAGCGGCCTGCCGACCTTGCTGGCCCAGCAGCAGCGCTGAACGGCGGCAGATTTTCGATTCCCCCACTGATTCAGGAGTTGAGCGATGAACCAGTCACTGGCCGACATGCGTCGCGACTATACTCGTGACGGATTGAGCGAGGCGCAGGCACCGGCCGAGCCCTTCGCCCTGTTCCATCAATGGTTTGCCGAGGCCGTCGCCACCGAGCAGCCGCCAGTGGAGGCCAACGCGATGATGCTGGCCACCGTCGATCAGGCCGGTCAGCCGCATTGCCGGGTGCTGTTGCTCAAGGCGCTGGATGCGCGGGGCTTCACGTTCTTCACCAATTACGACAGCGACAAGGGACGCCAGCTGCAGGCCAATCCTGCCGCGGCGATGACCTTCTTCTGGCCGGGCCTTGAGCGTCAGGTGCGCATCGAG
>CAZFFB010000137.1:0-6108 GCA_964517735.1 uncultured Pseudomonas sp. | reverse complement strand
GATGATCACCGATGACTGCATCAACTGCGATGTCTGCGAACCCGAATGCCCCAACGGCGCCATCTCCCAGGGTGAGGAGATCTACGAGATCGACCCCAACCTGTGTACCGAGTGCGTCGGCCACTACGACGAACCCCAGTGCCAGCAGGTCTGCCCGGTCGACTGCATTCCCCTCGATCCGGGTCACGTCGAGAGCCGTGACGAGCTGATGCAGAAGTATCAGATCATTACCGGCAAGGCCTGATACTGCGGCCGGCACGGCGGCCACCACCCGGGGCCGCGTGCCGGCCAGGCCCGGCGCCGCGGCCATCCCTTAGAGCGAAATCAGCGGCCGGGCATCGTCACTGCGAAACGGCAGCTGCTCCAGCAAATCATGGCCCTCATCAAGGCCGAGCTTCAGCACATTGCGCAGGCTCTGGGTGATGCGACTGGCATAGCCCAGATCGTTCATCAGTGAGCTGGCATGCGCGCCATTGAGCCGCCCCTCGCGCACGGCGGCAAACAGCCCCTCGCGAAACTGCACATCAAACTGCGCGGCCTGTTCATCGAACAGCTGCAGACGCAGGCGCAGCGCCTCGGCGGGCAGGTCCAGCGCACTGATGGTGCGGATCTCGCGCAGCACCCAGAGCAGATGGCGACGCAGCTCGGCATAGGCGCCGCTGACCGCAGGCCCTCCCTCAAGCAGCAGACGGCCGAGATTCTTCTGCAGGTGCTTGGCATCCTTTACCGCATCCACCAGCTGCAAGGCGAGGATCTGGCTGGTGACCCAGGGCTTGCCATGCGCCTCATCCAGCCCCACCTCCAGCCGCCCCATGTAGCTGAGCAGATCGCCATAGACACCCTTGATGTGCCGCTGATAGAGCTGCTCGGCGTCCAGACCATGCCGGGCTGCGCGGGCGGCATTGTCCAGCTGCTGCTCGTCGATGCGCTCGCTGCTCAGCTGCGTGACCGGCAGGTACAGGGTGTGGGCGATCACCTCAAGGCTCAGCCGCGCCAGATGCTGCAGCTCACGGGCCACCGCCTAAACCGCCGCATCCGCCGAGCCCAGCGCCTGCTCGTCCAGGTAACGGGCGCGGGTGACCGGCTGCAGCCCGTCATCTGCGCCCTTGATCTCGGTAATCAGCACCGCCGGCTCGCCATGCTCCGGCAGCCAGCGCTCCAGCTGGCGCGCCAGGCGCGCATGCCAGGGCAGAAACAGCAGCACGCCCAGCGCATTGAATAGGGTATGGAACAGCGCCAGCTTGAGCAGGTCATTGCCGGCCAGTGCCAGCCACTGGGCCAGCTGCTCGGTCAAGAGGGCCAGAGGGCTCAGCAGCAGCACAGTCACCGCACCTGCGCCCAGGTTGAACAGCACATGTCCCAGCGCCAGACGCTTGCCGGCCCGCGCCCCACCGAGCGCGCCAAGCACGGCCGTGATGGTGGTGCCCAGATTGGCGCCGATGGCCAGGGCAAAGGCCTGCTCCAGAGCGATCTGTCCGCTGGCCAGCGCGGTCAGGGTCAGCATCAGGGAGGCATGGCTGGACTGCAGCAGCACCGTAGCCAGCAGGCCGACGGCGATGAACAGCAGCACCCCCGCCAGCCCCGGCACGGCGATGCGCCCGGGATCCAGCCAGGCAGTGGCACCGGCAAAGCCCTCCTGCATCAGCTCGATACCAAAAAACAGCAGGCAGATCCCCAGCAAAAGCCGCCCCAGCCCCTTGCTGCGCGGGCCGTTGAAACCCAGCAGCACGCCGCAGACCGCCATCGGCAGGGCCAGGTCACTGAGACTGGCAGTCTGTCCAGCCAGCGCCAGCAGCCAGATGCCGGTGGTGGTGCCCAGATTGGCACCGAAGATGATGCACAGCCCGGCGGCCAGACTGATCAGCCCGGTACTGAGAAAGGCAATGGTCAACAGCGAGACCAGCGAGCTGGACTGCACCAGCGCGGTAGCCAGCACCCCAAAGCCCAGGCTTTTCAGCGGCCGGTCGGTAACCCGTGCCATCAGCCGCTCCAGCCCTCCCCCCGCCAGCTGACGCAGCCCTTCCTCCAGGCACTGCATGCCAAACAGGAACAGCGCCAGCCCACCGGCCAGCGCGGTCCAGCCTGCGCTGAACCAGAACGAGACCAGCAGGGCCACCAGCAGCAGGCCCAGGGCCAGGTTTTGCAGATCACGTCTGCGCATGCTCATCTCCTTGAGATGGCCGGCAGGCTGCGCGGCTTCACAGCTGGATCAGCGGTGCATCAACACCGCGAAAAGGCCGTTCGTTCAGCAGTATCTGGGCATCGCCCAGACCGAGCCGGAACACGTTGCGCAGGCTCTGGGTGATGCGACTGGCATAGCCCAGGTCATTGAGCAGCGAGCTGGCGCGCTGGCCATCGAGCTGGCGCTCGCGTACCGAGGCAAACAGGTGCTCGCGAAAACGCCCATCAAACTGCGCAGCCTGCTCATCGAACAGCTGCAGACGGGCCAGCAGCACCTCGGCCGGCAGCTCCAGCAGGCTGATCCCGTGCATCTCCCGCAGCACCCAAAGCAGGTGGCGACGCAGCTCCAGATAGGCCTGGCGCACCGCGGTTTCCGGACTGTCCAGCTGACGGGCGAGATTCTTCTGCAGGTGCTTGGCATCCTTCACCGCATCCACCAGCTGCAGGGCCACCACCTGACTGGCCATCCAGGCCGCGCTGTGGCGCTCCTCCAGATTCACCTGCAGGCGCCCCATGTAATCGACCAGATCGCTGTACACGCCCTTGATGTGCTGCTGGTAGAGCTGCTCGGCATCCAGACCATGGGCCGGGTGGCGACTCATCTCGTGCAGAGCCTGCTCGTCGATCTGCCGGCTGCGCAGCTGATCGACCGGCAGATACAGCGCATGGCAGATCACCTCAAGGCTCAGGCGCGCCAGGTGCTGCAGCTCGCGGGCCACCGCCTGCACCGCGGCATCGGCCGACTCCAGGGCATCCTCATCCAGGTAACGGGCGCGGGTGATGGTAACGCTCTGCAGCGGCGCCTGCGCCCGGGAGCTGTCCGGCAGCGGCGTGATCAGCACCCGCGGCTCAGCGCGCTCGGGCAACCAGCGCTCCAGCCGAGCCGCCAGCGAGCGGTGCCAGGGTATGAACAGCATCACCCCAAGACCATTGAACAGGCTGTGGAACAGCGCCAGCTTGAGCAGATCATTGTCGGTAAAGCCCAGCAGAGCGGCCAGCCACAGCACCAGGGCCGTCAGCGGCTGCAGGGCCAGCAGCGCCAGCAGCGCCACCGTGCTGTTGAACAGCACGTTGGCCAGCGCCAGACGCTGACCGGCACGCCCGCCCCCAAGCGACCCCACCACCGCCGTAACCACGCCGCCGACATTGGTGCCGATGGCCAGGGCAAACCCCTGATCGATATCGATCTGCCCAGACGCCAGCGCAGTCAGCACCAGCATCAGGCTGGCATGGCTGGACTGCACCACGGCAGTAACCAGCGCGCCGATCCCAACGAACAGCAAAAGGCCCATGATCCCCGGCACCTTGAACTGCGCCGGATCGAACATCACGGTGGCCTCGCTGAAACCGCCCTTGATCAGGTCGATGCCAAAGAACAGCAGGCAGATGCCCAGCAGCACCCGCCCGGCACCGCGACTCTTCGGCCCGCTGAAGCCGAGCAGGATGCCGAACACTGCAAGCGGCAGGGCCAGATCGCCGAGGCTGACGCTCTGCCCGGCCAGCGCCAGCAGCCAGATACCGCTGGTGGTGCCAAGGTTGGCGCCGAACACGATGCACAGCCCAGCCGCCAGCCCGATCAGTCCGGTGCCACGAAAGGCAATGGTCAGCAGCGACACCAGGGTGCTGGACTGCACCGTCACCGTGGCCAGCACGCCAAAGCCCAGACTCTTCCAGGGGCGGCCGGTGGCGCGCGCCAGGAAACGCTCCAGCTCGCCACCGGCCAGCTGACGCAGCCCCTCCTCCAGACACTGCATGCCGAACAGGAACAGCGCCAGCCCGCCGGCCAGGGCGGTCCAGCCCTCACTGAACCAGAACGAGACGGCCAGGGCCGCGATCAGCAGCCAGATGACCAAGGAACGGGGAGCAGATGAAGCCACGTGAAATACTCGCAAAAAAGAGGCAGCCGACCGGGACGGTCGCCGCGCAGTGGATACGGATACCGCGCCTCAGCGCTGGCAGCGCGGGCAGTACACGCTGGCGCGCTGGCCGAGCCGGATTTCCTGCAGGGTGCTGCCGCAGACAAGGCAGAACTGCCCGCCACGGCCATACACCTGCAGGGTCTGCTGGAAGTAGCCCGGCTTGCCGTCGCCACCGACAAAATCCCGCAGCGTGGTGCCGCCGTACTCGATGGCCCGGGCCAGGACGGTGCGGATCTCGCGGGTCAGTCGCTGGCAGTCTTCAGGGGAGAGCGAGCCGGCCTCGCGGCGCGGGTCGATACCGGCGGCAAACAGCGCCTCGCTGGCGTAGATATTGCCGACCCCGACCACCACAGCGTTGTCCATGATGAACGGCTTGACCGCCAGCCGCTTGCCCTGTGCGCACCGGTACAGGCGCTCGCCATCAAACGCCTCGCTCAAGGGCTCCGGACCGAGCTTTTGCAGCAGCGGGTGCTGCAACGGCTCAGCACTCCAGAGCAGCGCCCCAAAGCGCCGCGGATCGTGGTAGCGCAGCCAAAGCCCGGAATCGAGCTCGATATCGACATGGGCGTGCTTTTCTGCCGGTGCGCCCGCCTCCACCAGCCGCAGACTGCCCGACATGCCCAGATGCGCGATCAGGGTGCCGCTCTGCGCCTTGATCAGCAGGTACTTGGCGCGCCGCGCCACCTCCAGGATGCGCTGCCCGGACAGGCGCACATCCAGATCCTCGGGGATCGGCCAGCGCAGGCGGCGCTCGCGCACCATCACCCGGACAACCTGCCGGCCTTCAAGGTGCGGGGCAATCCCGCGACGGGTGGTTTCGACTTCGGGCAGTTCAGGCATGGCACAGGCTTTGGCAGGGATCAACGGACGCCACCATAGCAGGATTGCCGGCAGCAATCATCGGCCCGCCCCCTGTCTGTCACAGTGCATCCGGTATACTGGTGGCTTTTTGCGAGAGTGCGCCATGTCCCTGCCCAGCCTGCGACTGAAAGCCAATGCCGAGCGCCGTCTGCGCGCCGGACACCTGTGGGTCTACAGCAACGAGGTGGACGTCGCCGTCACCCCGCTGAGTCTGTTCCAGCCGGGTGATCAGGCGATCCTTGAGATGAACAACGGCAAGGCGCTGGGCATCGTCGCGGTCAGCCCGCAGAACCTGATCTGCGCCCGTCTGGTGTCCCGCGACATCAAGCACAAGCTGGACAAGTCGCTGCTGGTGCATCGCCTGAACGTGGCGCTGGCCCTGCGCGAGCAGCTGTTCGATGCGCCGTTCTACCGCCTGGTGTACGGCGACTCCGACTTCCTGCCCGGCCTTGTGGTGGATCGCTTCGGCGATTACCTGGTGGTGCAGATGGCCTCGGCGACCATGGAGCACCACAAGCACGACCTGCTCGAGGCGCTGATCAAGGTGCTCAAGCCGGCAGGAATCCTGCTCAAGAACGACTCCAACGCCCGCGACGCCGAAGGCCTGACCCGCTACGTCGACCAAGCCTATGGCCAGGTGCCGGAGTGGGTGGCGCTGGAGGAAAACGGCGTGAAATTCGAAGCGCCGGTACACGGCGGACAGAAGACCGGCTGGTTCTTTGACCACCGCCTGAACCGCGCGCGCCTCGCGCCCTACGTCAAGGGCAAGCGGGTGCTCGACCTGTTCAGCTACGTCGGCGGCTGGGGCGTGCAGGCCGCGGTGTTCGGCGCCTCCGAGGTGATGTGCGTGGACGGCTCGGCACTGGCGCTCGATGGCGTCGAGCGCAATGCCACGCTCAATGGCGTGGCCGAGAAGATGATCTGCGGCGAGGGTGACGTGTTCGAGGTGCTCAAGGAGCTGAAGGCAGCCGAGGAGCGCTTTGATGTGATCGTTGCCGACCCGCCGGCCTTCATCAAGCGCAAGAAGGATCTGAAGAACGGCGAGGCCGCCTACCGTCGCCTCAACGAGGCGGCCATGCGCCTTTTGAACAAGGACGGCATCCTGGTCAGCGCCAGCTGCTCGATGCACCTGCCCGAGGACGACCTG
>CAZFFB010000136.1:0-6110 GCA_964517735.1 uncultured Pseudomonas sp. | reverse complement strand
GCGCCGGTCGGTGAGGGCATGCGGCGCATGGACATTCTCACCCTGCTGACCTTCGTCTGGCCCCATGCGCAGAGCCTGTTTCCCCGTGAGCCCGGCAAGTTGCTGATCGTTGGGGCCGGCAATCCGATGTGGCGCGGCGGCCTGTCCGCCCCCAATTCGCTGTTCATGCATGCCGATCGTCCGCTGGTCAGCGAGAACGGCACCAGCTCGTTGCTCCATGAGCTGGTGCATGTGTTTTCCCGGATCCGCGACAGCGAGCGCAGCGACTGGATCAGCGAAGGGCTGGCCGAATATTACGCCATCGAGCTGATGCGCCGCGCCGGTGGCCTGAGCGATGCCCGTTACCGCAAGGTCCGCGAGCAGCTCAGCCGCTGGGGGCGCAAGGTCACCTCGTTGCGGGGCGAGCGGGTCAGCGGTCCGGTCACCGCCCGTGCAGTGGTGATGTTGCAGGATCTGGACAGCGAGATTCGTCGTGTTACCGCCGATGCCCGCTCGCTGGATGATGTGACCCGCGGGCTGATGCGTCTGGAGCGGGTGACCACCCGCGACTTCGTGCAGATCAGCGAGAATGTGCTGGGCCGCCCGTCACGGGTGCTGGAGGGACGGCTGCTCAAGTAGCCAAATCCATCGCCGCGGCTGAGTCCTGCAGGAGACTGGGCACAGCCCCCTGCAGTGCCTTGAACAGGAAGGCGTATTCCAGCGCAGCATCGCGCAGCGCCTGGTAGCGCCCGCTCATCCCGCCATGGCCTGCGGCGAAGTCGGTCTTGAGCAGCAGCAGATGGTCATCGGTCTTGCGCTCGCGCAGCCGTGCAACCCATTTGGCGGCTTCCCAGTATTGCACCCGACTGTCGTGATAGCCGGCCACCGCAAGAATCGCCGGATAGGCCTGGGCGCGGATGTTTTCGTAAGGTCCGTAGGCGGCGATCCGTGCATGCACCTCAGGCTCGCTGGGGTCGCCCCATTCGTCGTATTCGGTGACAGTCAGCGGCAGTTCCGGGTTGTGCATGGTGTTGAGGATGTCAACAAAGGGTACCTCGGCAACCGCGGCGGCGAACAGCTCGGGGCGCTGATTGAGTACGGCGCCGATCAGCAGACCCCCGGCGCTGCCACCGCTGATCGCCAGTTGCTCTGCACGTGTGTAGCCGTGCGCGATCAGATGCTCGGCGCAGGCGATGAAATCATCAAAACTGTTCTGCTTGTGGGCGAGCTTGCCGGCGTGATACCAGGCCTCGCCCAGCTCGCCGCCGCCGCGCACGTGAGCGATGGCGAACAGGAAGCCGCGCTCCAGCAGGCTCAGTCGGGCATGGGAGAACCAGGGGTCGAGGCTCTCGCCGTAGGCGCCGTAACCGTACAGATAAAGCGGTGCGCACTGGCGGCGCTCGAGCACGCTGCGCTGACCGACCAGGCTGATGGGAATCTGGGTGCCATCGTGTGCCGTGGCCCACAGACGCAGACTCAGGTAAGCGTCGGCATCGAACGGCCCTTCGACGGGCGTTTCCTTGAGCACCGTCTGTGCGCCGCTGCTCAAGGTCAGCTGGCGGATCTGCGCCGGGCGATTGAGGGCCTCATAGCGCAGGCGGATCACGGCACTGTCAAACTCCAGGCTGTCTTCGATCTCCAGGCTGTAGGCCGCATCGGGCAGCTGCACCCGGTAGCTGGGCGCGTTCTGTGGATGGATTTCGATCACCGGCAGCCCTTGTTCACGCCGCTCCAGGCTGAAGGCGCCGGCATTGAGGCAGACACCTTCCAGCATGCTGTCACTACGATGCGCGATCAGCAGCTGCCAGTGGGGGCGTTCCGGCTGGGCCTCGCTGGCGTGGTACAGCGCAAAGTTGATGCCGGCCTGGTTGCTGCGGATCAGCCAGCCGTACTGGCCGTCGAGCTGGCCGTGGTCGGGATAGTATTCATGGCCCTCCTGACGCACTGCCAGGCAGGTGAAGGTGCCTTGGGGCTGGGCGGCATCGAGCACCCAGGCTTCGCTGGTGGTCTTGCTGCCAAGGAGCAGGATCAGCTGGCGCTCGGAGCTGGCGCGGTGGCAGCTGAGGAAGAAGCGTCCGTCCTGCTCTTCGAAAACGCACGTTGCCTGCGCCTCGTCCAGCCGGTAGCGATAAAGACGGAAGGGGCGATGGGTGTCGTCGAGGGTGGCAAAGAACAGGGTCTGGCTGTCGTTGGCCCAGACCAGGCTGCCATCGCAGTCGGCGAAGGGCAGTGTCTGCAGCGTGCCCGTCGCAAGGTCTTGCACATGCAGCGTGAAGCGCTCTTCGCCGCAGGTATCCAGGCTGTAAGCCAGATAGCGATGGTCGGGGCTGATGGCAAAGGTACCGAGTGCCAGATAGCCGTCGCCCGCCAGGGCGTTCAGATCGAGCAGCAGGTGCTCATTTGCCGGGTCGATCTGCAGCGAGTCGTCGGCCGGGCGCGGGCAGCGATAATGACGGGGATACTCCTCGCCGGCCTGGGTGCGCTGGTAGTAGAGCCATGGGCCCCAGGGCACGGGCAGGGACAGATCGGTCTCACGGATGCGCGCGCAGATTTCCTCGAACAGTTGCTCGCGCAGCGCCGTCTGATCGGCCAGACAATGCTCGAGCCAGGCATTTTCAGCCTCTAGGTGGGCCATGACCTCGGGGGCGTCACGCTGTTCCAGCCAGGCATAGGGGTCACTGCCGGGTTGGCGACGGGCACAGGGCTCGGTGATGGGCATCGGTGTCTCCGACCGCGGTGGCTGCGCGGCTGTGGGTAAAAGTCGTTATCATAAGCGGCCACGCCCCGTCGCGACATGAGCCGATGACTGAATACGACTACCTCCTTGCTTGGAACCTTTATGTGCTGGCGGCACTTGGTTGTCTGCTGGTGGGCTTTGCACTGACCAGCTGGCTGTGGTGCTGGCTGCGCGAGTCGCTGCGGGTGCTGCTGGCGGTGTTGCTGTTCACGCCGACGCTGGTCGATCCGGGGAATGGCCTGTATGCACCGGCGCTTGCCGTGGCGGCTCTGGATCTGCTGTTTCGCAGTGGCAACAACCTGTGGATGGCTGCAACCGATCTGGCCTCCTTCGCCCTGATCGGCCTGGCGTTGTATCTGGCCTTTGCGGCGCTGCGTCTGCCCTTTGAACGGCGCCGGTCGGCGCAGCAGGAAGTGCGTAGCGCCCAGCTTCAGCAGCGTCTGGCGCGGGTCGAGCATGAGGGTGATCTGGTCGCGCAGCGTCGCGAACCCCGTATCTGAAGGAGACAGGCATGTGCGAACTGCTGGGCATGAGTGCCAATGTACCGACCGATATCGTGTTCAGCTTCACAGGGCTCATGCAGCGTGGTGGACGCACCGGCCCGCACCGTGATGGCTGGGGAATCGGCTTTTATGAAGGGCGCGGTCTGCGGATTTTTCAGGACCCGCAGGCCAGCAGTGAGTCAGAGGTGGCACGCCTGGTACAGCGTTATCCGATCAAGAGTGAGGTGGTGATCGGCCATATCCGTCAGGCGAACGTCGGGCGGGTCGAGCTGGCGAATACCCATCCCTTTGTCCGCGAGTTGTGGGGGCGCAACTGGTGTTTTGCCCATAACGGTCAGCTGGCTGGTCTGGTGCCTGTGCAGGGTGTCTACCATCCAGTGGGCGATACCGACAGCGAGGCAGCCTTCTGCGATCTGCTCAATCGGGTACGTGCGGCGTTTATCACGCCACCGGACATCACGCAGCTGCTGCCGGTGTTGGTCGGCGCCTGTGCGCAATACCGGTGCCTTGGTGTGTTCAATGCTCTGCTCAGCGATGGCGACTGGCTGTTCAGCTTCTGCTCCAGCAAGCTGGCGCATATCACCCGTCGTGCGCCCTTTGGTCCGGCACAGCTCAAGGATGCCGACATGCGCGTGGACTTCCAGGCGGAGACAACCCCTGATGATGTGGTGACTGTGATCGCTACTGAGCCACTCACGGCTAACGAGCAGTGGACCACCTATGTCTCCGGTGAGTGGAAACTGTGGCGCGGCGGCGAGCTGCAGGCTGCTGGGCGAGTTGACGAGGCGTGAGGCGGTGAGCACGGATGATGCGGCAGCGGTGAAGCGCCAGGTGAGCAGGTGAGTGACGCGTATTCGCACAACCATCCACAAACGAAAAAACCGGCACAGAGACCGGTTTTTTCACATTCAGAGCAACGAGTTAGTCGATGACCTGGATGTTGGAAGCTTGCTTGCCCTTCGGACCGGTGGTCACTTCGAAGGATACCTTCTGGTTTTCGGCCAGGGTCTTGAAGCCCTGAGCGCGAATTTCCGAGAAGTGGGCGAACAGATCGTCACCGCCATCATCCGGCTTGATGAAACCGAAGCCCTTGGTGTCGTTGAACCACTTAACAGTGCCAGTTGCCATTTCGTGCAATTCCTAGGTGTTGATGTATAGCTGGGCCTGAGCCCTTGAGTGTGGAACCAAGACATCGAGAATGACGGCACTGATCCTGAGGTTCAGTGCGCTTAACGCTGACGTATTCCGCCTTGACCAACAATTTCACTTTGCCCGTTCCCGCCGGGCATGGCAAACACTTTTTTGAGCGGCTGCGCCAATTCGTCACCACGCCTTTGTCACGGCTTATTGCTGCAGTTCCTGTTCGCCGAACAGGCCATCGAACAACATGGTCGACAGGTAACGCTCACCGGAGTCGGGGAGGATCACCACGATGGTCTTGCCCTGCATGGCCGGCTCATGGGCGATACGCACCGCAGCGGCCATGGCCGCGCCGCAGGAGATGCCGCAGAGGATGCCTTCCTCGCGCATCAGACGCAGGGCCATCGCCCTGGCGTCATCGTCGCTGACCGTCTCGACGCGATCGACCACCGACAGGTCGAGGTTCTTCGGCACGAAGCCGGCACCGATGCCCTGGATCTTGTGCGGCGCGGGCTTGACCTCGCTGCCGGCCAGGGTCTGGCTGATCACCGGCGAGCCGGCCGGCTCCACCGCCACGGCGAGGATCGGCTTGCCACAGGTGTGCTTGATGTAGCGCGACACGCCAGTGATGGTGCCGCCGGTGCCGACCCCGGCGACCAGTACGTCGATGGCGCCGTCGGTGTCGTTCCAGATCTCCGGGCCGGTGGTCTGTTCGTGGATTGCCGGGTTGGCCGGGTTCTCGAACTGCTGCAGCAGCAGGTACTGCTCCGGGTGGGCAGCGGCCAGTTCGCTGGCCTTGTCGATCGCACCCTTCATGCCCTTGGCCGGCTCGGTCAGCACCAGCTCGGCGCCGAGCGCCTTGAGCACCTTGCGCCGCTCAAGACTCATCGAGGCGGGCATGGTCAGCACCAGCTTGTAGCCCCTGGCGGCGGCGACGAAGGCCAGGCCGATGCCGGTGTTGCCCGAGGTCGGCTCGACGATGGTCATGCCCGGCTTGAGCCGGCCGCTCTGCTCGGCGTCCCAGATCATGCTGGCGCCGATCCGGCACTTGACCGAGTAGGCCGGGTTGCGCCCCTCGTTCTTGGCCAGGATGGTCACGCCGGCAGGGCCGAGGCGGTTGATACGGATCAGCGGCGTGTTGCCGATGGCTTGGGCGTTGTCTGCGTAGATGCGGCTCATCGGGTGTTCTCTCAAGGGGTGGAAGATAAGGGGCAAAAGCCTATGCCCTCGCTGGCAAAGCGTCCAGTGAGGCGCGCGCATGCTGCTCGGTATGCGCTGGCGTTTCCGTGTGGCTGGCCTGCAGGCTATAGTCGCACCCTTGTTGCCCACGGGCCGGTCACGCACCCACGAGGAAGATCCCCGATGAAATTCGAAGGCACCGCGGCCTACGTCGCCACCGACGATCTCAAGCTCGCGGTCAATGCCGCCATCACTCTGCAGCGCCCACTGCTCATCAAGGGCGAGCCGGGCACCGGCAAGACCCTGCTCGCCGAGCAGCTGGCCGAGGCGCTGGGCACCCGGCTGATCAGCTGGCACATCAAGTCGACCACCAAGGCCCAGCAGGGGCTTTACGAGTACGATGCGGTCAGTCGCCTGCGCGACTCGCAGCTGGGTATCGACAAGGTCCACGATGTGCGCAACTACATCAAGAAGGGCAAGCTCTGGGAGGCTTTCGAGGCTGACGAGCGCGTGGTGCTGCTGATCGACGAGATCGACAAGGCCGACATCGAGTTCCCCAACGACCTGCTGCG
>CAZFFB010000135.1:0-6167 GCA_964517735.1 uncultured Pseudomonas sp. | reverse complement strand
GTCGCGTGCGGCCTTCAGTTGTTCGATGGCGGCGGCCTCGGCAGCGAAGTAGCGGCGCACGATCAGCTCGGCCGGCAGCAGGTCGCTGTTGGGCTGGCGTTTGCCGGCGGCATCGACGATCTGCGCCTGCCAGCCGTCGCTGACCAACTGGTAGACATCGTCCTGCAGGGTGGCGGCCCAGTAGTCGAGCAGGTGCTGGTAGACGTCGTAGGCATCCAGCAGCGGCGCGGTCTTGAAGGTTTCCAGCAGATCCTCGGCCAGGGATTCGATCAGCGCCTTGGGCGCGTCGCCGATGGCGATGTTGTGCAGACGCTTGCGGTTGCGGGCTTGCCAGTCGGCAAACAGCTCGCTGACGGTCTGGTTGAAGGCGCGGAACTCGGGATGGGCGAAGATGGTCGGCTTGATCTCGCCGACGGCCACCTTGAGCTGGCTGTATCCCTCGCGCAGCGGGGCGAACAGCGCATCGCGCACGCCGGGGATGACCTGCCAGTAGGCGGCCAGGGCATCCAGGTCGCGCTCGGGGATGCCGCCCTTGAGGTGCGCCTCTATGTCCTGCAGGTCTTCGGCCTCGGAGGCATCGATATAGCGCGGGATGTTCAGATTGAAGTCGTTGGCCTCGATCTCGGCCAGGGCCACCAGGCGCGAATACTTTGGCAGCTCGCGCTGCTGGTTGAAGGTATCGACGATCTTGTGGATGTCCTGCTCGCGCAGGCGGTTCTTGTTGCCGTCCTTGATGAAGCCCTTGCTGGCATCGATGAGGAAGATGCCTTTGCGCGCCGTGCTGTTTTCCTTGTCGAGGACGAGGATGCAGGCCGGGATGCCGGTGCCGTAGAACAGGTTGGCCGGCAGGCCGATGATGCCCTTGATGAAGCCCTGCTGGAGGATGCGCTTGCGGATTGCCGCCTCGGCGCCGCCGCGGAACAGCACGCCGTGGGGCAGGATCACCGCTGCTTTGCCGCTGGCCTTGAGGCTGGCGAGGATGTGCAGCAGGAAGGCGTAGTCGCCGTTCTTCTCCGGCGGGACGCCGTACTCGAAGCGCCGGTACGGATCATCGACGGTGTTGACGCCGTTGCTCCAGGCCTTGGTGGAGAACGGCGGGTTGGCGACGATGAAGTCGAACAGCGTGAGCAGCCCCAGCGGGTCCTTGAAGTGCGGCGCGGCGAGGGTGTTGTCCTTCCAGATCTCGGCGGTCGGGCAGTCGTGGAGGATCATGTTCATCTTCGCCAACGCGCTGGTGGCGTTGTCCATTTCCTGGCCGTAGATGGCCAGGTCCAGGCCGGTGGCGGCCTTGGCTTCGTCGTGGGCCTTGAGCAGCAGCGAGCCGGAGCCGCAGGTCGGGTCAAAAATGCTCTGGTTGCTGTCGGTGGCCCCGGCCAGGCCGATGACCTTGGAGATCACCCGCGAGACTTCCGCCGGGGTGTAGAACTGGCCCTTGCTCTTGCCGGACTCGGTGGCGAAGTGGCGCATCAGGTATTCGTAGGCATCACCGAGGATGTCGTCGCCTTGGGCGCGGTTGCCTTTGAAGTTGAGGCCTGGGGAGTCGAAGATGCTGACCAGGTTGGACAGGCGGTCGACCATCTCCTTGCCCTTGCCGAGCTTTTCCTGGTCGTTGAAGTCGGCCACGTCGATCACCCCGGTAAGGCCGTTGGCTTCGGCGAGGGTGGCGATGATCTGGTTGAGCTTGTCACCGATTTCCTTGTCACCCTTGAGCTTGACCATATCGGCAAAGCTGCCGCCGGCCGGCACCTCGATCAGCGAGTGCGGGTTACCGGCGTACTTGTCGGAGACGTATTTGACGAACAGCAGGACCAGCACATAGTCCTTGTACTGCGAGGCATCCATGCCGCCGCGCAGCTCGTCGCAGGACTTCCACAGGGATGAGTAGAGTTCGGATTTCTTGATGGCCATGGTGGCGGGGTCTTCCTTCGATTGTTTGGTGTGGCAACGTGGGTTGCCGGCATATCCATGTCCGGAGCGGACTGTGGCTACGCGGTCCAGAGGCTGGCAGCGAGGGCGGCCTGTTTGGCGCGTAGTTGCTGAATTTCGTTTTCGATCTGGGCTTCCTGCTCGAATGCCTGAACCATCCTGTTCATTTCGTCCGCGCTGGGGACGGGGATTTCCAGCTCCTTGAGGGCCGAGAGCTGGATGGAGGGAATGGTGGCCCCTACTGCCATGTGCTTGAGCAGTGCCTGCCCGATGTCGGAACGAAGGTACGTCAAAAGCGCCTTCGGTGGGTACTCATCCGGCCGCTTGCTACGCAGGATGGCCAGCGACTGCCCAGCGATCCAGCCACCTTCTTTATTGTCGGGAACCTCCCGGGCAATACCGGCCTTGCCGATCGTTCCCTTGAAAGTCACCAGCACATCGTCGGGTCTGATGAAGTAGGTCGAAGCCTTGGCCGAGCCGAGGTCGAACAGAGCTTCCTTATTGGCGCTGTGAATGTAGCCGTAGGCCGGAATGTCCTGGGCCTGGACTTCAAACACCTCGGCACCGCTGGCAGAGGTCGCGTGCTGACGCGGGCGGATGACCTCGAAGAACTCGCTGAGCTTGCGCATCTCGTAGCGCTGCAAGACGTGCTCCAGCTCGCGGGCTGCCTCGTCCAGCACATAGCGGCCGACCTCCAGGGAGTAGTCATTGTCCGCAATCGACTGGCGCGATACGGAGATGGCATGCTCGGTGGCGTCCTGGCCAGCGACCTCGGCCAGCAAGGTGTCGAGGTTCTTCAGCTCGATGCGCTTCTTGGCCGCACGCTCGGTGAACGTTTCGGTCGCGGCGTTGACGAAGCGGACGCTCTCAGCGCCGCCTTGTGCATTCAGCACCAGAATGGACAGCGGAATGTTCGTGTGGCTACAGAGGCCGGCGGGCAGGGCGATGACCGCCTCCAGCTGACCGGCCTCGACCAGCCGCTCGCGCAACTGACGCTCGCTGCCGGAGGCGAACAACACCCCATTGGCGACGGCCATGACGATCCGGCCGCGGGTCTGGGCCAGCAGGTGACGAACCTGCAGCACGCTACCCACCGGGGTCTTTTCACTGAAGCGCCCAAGCAGATCGCTTTCGACAGTCCCATGTGGATAGCGCAGCCCCATAGGTGGGTGGCAGACCGCCGTATCGAAGCGAATCAGTTGCCCCCGATCCAGAGCAGACGGCGCGGAAACCGGCTCACAGGATTTCAGCGTCCAGTGCGTGCAGCCGCTGAGGGTCAGCAGCTGCGCCGTAAGCATCGGCATCTGCGCTTCGACCCAGGCACGCGCCCCGCGACGCACCACACGGCTCGCTAACTGACCAGAAGCCTCCCACGGAACGTAAACCTGCTGCGTGGCATCCACCCTGGCCAGGGCGATCAGCAGATCATTCAGACCAGGAGCGCGTGCCGGAGCACCGTCGCGCCGCTCCGCATACCAGAAGGCAGCGTCATCCAGATTCAGGTTGTCGAGAAACCCAGAGACGGCCAGAGCGTTGAGCTTCTGCAGCAATGGCAGAAGATCCCGGCTGCCCTGCAGGCCCTGCCAGACACCCTCATCAATGAATGGAAACTCGACATGCTGCTGCACCTGACGCAGCGCCTCATGCTGCTCGCTCAGCTCACGGTCGAGCAGATGGCTAATGTGCAGCGCCTCGGGAAGAGCCCCCGGCTTGTTCGACAGCTGCCACCAGCACAGCAACTGCAGAACCAGGGAGATGGATTGCGGCACTGTCAGAGGTAGGCCATGTGTGGCATCCAGCAGCTGGGAGAATATTTTCTCGTTCATATGAAGCTCTCGGCGTACTCGATCAGGGGTCAGTGGCGACTGGAGAGGTTGTAGGTCGTGATGACCGCTTCACCGCTGGCCACCACCACGACGCCACCCTTGTCCTTGATCTTCATGAGCAGGCGACGCTCTTCGTCCAGCTCGGCCAGACGCTGCCTGGCCTCTCGTTCACCGAAGATGACCTTGTCCCGGCGCTGACTGCCATGAGTGAGAACGTAGTCGACCATCTTGAGGGGAATGCCGCGCTGAGCCTGGCGGGCCTTGCAGTGGTGGGTGGCGTGCATGGTGGTGTGCTCCTTGGCTGACCGTGAGCAAAGAGTAGATTCGAATTTCACCTGCGTCAACTAGGCAATAGATGCCTACCTTTATTTCGTGGGTGCTTTCCTCGTGCCGATGCTTGGGGCGGTGCAGGAGGAGAGAGCCCCAACCACGGATGGCGAGCTATGCACGGGGGAGAGGGAAGGGAGGTCGGCCTGTCAGACCTGGACGCGCAGGGTCTGTAGTGGCTCAAGGTCTGAACCCGACAGCAGTAGCGGCCTCAATGTCTGTCTGCTTCGGACATTGAGGTCGCTACCTGGGGGGCTTACTCAGAGAGAAGAGGTGTCTTCGACACACGGAGCAGACGTTTTGTGCGGCTTTGGCGGCATCCTGTGCTTGCCGGCCATTCGCCAAAGGTTGGAGCCTCCGGGAAACCCGGGGCGGTTCAGAGTGAGAGATGGATAAAGCGTCAGGCGCATACCAGCGTGAAGGACTTGGAATCATCCATCGAGCATTACCTCGCGACCTACAACCAAGATCCCCGGCCTTTCCGCTGGCACAAAAGTGCAGAAGAGATTCTGGCCTCCGTGAAGAGGGCAGCATCCGTCCTCGGCAAAAAATTATGACGCTGACTTGTGATTCACCACGACTAGGTAGTCGTAGCCCAGCTGCTGCTGGAACAGGGCGATGATGCGTTGCTGGGTTTTCTTTTCGATCTGGCCGACGGCGCTCATGGGCATCCCTGGCTGTACCGTTTTCAAGCGGCTGTTTTAACAGGAAAAGGTCTGTGGATCGATGGAAAGGCACGTATCAACATGGCCTTCTCGGACATGCGCAAGGCCGTGGAAGCCGTTACACTGGCAAGGGAAACCAATAGAGATATCGACATGAGCCAGCACCTGAAAACCGAGCAGAAAAAACCCAGTCTGCTGGCGATTCGCCGGGCCGTTGCCAGCTCCACGGCCATCGAAACCGGTCAGGGCGTTGCACAGCTCGAGCGTCAGCTGCAGCGCAGCACCGGCAAGTTCCGCAACATCGCTCTGGCCAACTGAACCGCGTCAGTTGCTGAGTGCCCTGTCCACCCAGTACTGCAAGGCGCGGTAATCGCAGCCGAGGCCACTGTGGATGGCCTTGATGTAATCCTCCTTGCCAGCCTCCCAGCGGCTGTAATCCAGTGGCTCCCTGCCTGCTTGCACAGCCATGACATCCGCCAACAGGCGTGACAGGCGTCCATTACCCTCGCGGAAAGGGTGAATCAGGATCAGCTCGACATGGCAGATGGCAATGGCCTCTACCAGGGCAGTGCGTGACATTCCCGTGCAGGGCGTGAAGCGTGCCAGATAGTCTCGCTCGAAACTCGCCAGAAGACGTGGAATCTGCGCCGCCGCAGCAAAATGGAAGTCGCCCTTGCTCATATTCACTGAGCGTTCGCTACCGGCCCAGTCATAGACGTTGCCCAGCCAGCGGTAGTGCCAGCGTTGGAGATCGGTCACCGTCAGGGCGCGGACTGGCAGCTCGTCAAGCAGGACCGCCTCGTAGAGCTTGCTGAGCAGCTCAAGCTCCAGCTCATCCATTTCCGCAGGATCAGTGATACCCAGCTTGTTGGCCAAGACCTGATCGCCCGAACCGGGCTGGTAGAGCCCCTGGCTGCCCTCTGTCGCATAGCGCCCGCTCATGTGCATCTACTCCTTGAGCCGCTGCTGCAGTCTCCGCCCCTTGGCCGTGAGGCGGTATTGCTGCAAGCGGCTGCGCGGCTTGTCTGGGATGGTCATTTCTATCACGCTGGCTTCCAGCGCGGGCTGGAGGTGGGCCTGGCGGAAGTGCTCTTCATGTCCCAGCCCCAAGCTAGGTGTGCAGTCCCAGGAAGTCATGGTGCATTCTTGAGCCCTCACCAGGAGGATGCGCTATGGCAACAGGTCTTCATGGCTCAGCCCGCACAACACCGCGAGTTCGAGCCGAGCTCCAGGCGTCGCAAGAGTCGACGCGCGCCCTTGCCGGCTATGGCCTGAGCCTGAAGATCCGTGCCTGGATCGAAACCCACTTCGGCTGGATCAAGGCAGCGGCCGGGCTGCGCCAGGTGAAGCAGCGGGAACTTGAGCGTCGACGCGCTGTTCCAGCTGGCCATGGCGGCAAGCAACCTGGTGCGTCTGCCGAAGT
>CAZFFB010000134.1:0-6227 GCA_964517735.1 uncultured Pseudomonas sp. | reverse complement strand
TCGTCGATCTCACGCAATTCTTCGCGCACTATCACTCGATCAGGCCCTGGGTCGAGCTGTCGTCTGCAGGGCTGAGATCCTCGCCGGTAAGCCGGCCGTAGAGGCCCTGGCCCAGCTCCTTGCCCAGCTCGACGCCCCACTGGTCGAAGGCGTTGATCCCCCAGATCACGCTCTGCACGAACACCTTGTGCTCGTAGAGGGCGATCAGCGCGCCGAGGCGCTGCGGGCTGACCCGCTCGAGCACCAGGGTGTTGCTCGGCCGGTTGCCGGGGATCACCTTGTGCGGCGCCAGGCGCTGCACCTCGTCCTCGGCCAGGCCGGCGGCGCGCAGCTCGGCCTCGGCCTCGGCGCGGGTCTTGCCGCGCATCAGCGCCTGGCTCTGCGACAGGCAGTTGGCATACAGCCACTGGTGGTGGTCGGCCAGCGGGTTGTAGCTGGTCACCGGAACGATGAAGTCGGCGGGAATCAGCCGGGTGCCCTGGTGCAGCAGCTGGTGATAAGCGTGCTGGCCGTTGCAGCCGACCCCACCCCAGATCACCGGCCCGGTACCGCAGCTGACCGGACTGCCGTCCTGGCGCACGCGCTTGCCGTTGGACTCCATGTCCAGCTGCTGCAGGTGCTGGTTGAAATTGCGCAGGTGATGGTCGTAGGGGAGGATCGCGTGGCTCTGCGCGTCCCAGAAGTCGCTGTACCAGACGCCGAGCAGGCCGAGCAGCACCGGCAGGTTCTCGGCAAAGGGCGCGCTCTGGAAGTGCTGGTCCATGCGGTAGGCACCGGAGAGCAGTTCCTTGAAGTTGCCCATGCCGATGGCCAGGGCAATCGGCAGGCCGATGGCCGACCACAGCGAGTAGCGTCCGCCGACCCAGTCCCACATCGGGAAGATGTTTTCCCCGGCGATGCCGAACTCGATGGCCGCCGCACGGTTGCTGGTCACGGCGATGAAGTGACGATGCAGGTCGGCTTCGCTGCCGCCCTGGGCGAGGAACCAGCGCCGTGCCGCCTGGGTGTTCTTCAGTGTTTCCAGGGTGCCGAAGGACTTGGAGGAAACGATGAACAGGGTGGTCTCGGCCTTGAGGCGCGCGCTGACCTCGTGGAACTCGCTGCCGTCGACATTGGCCAGGTAGTGGCAGCGCACGCCGCGCTGGGCGAACGGCAGCAGTGCCTCGGAAACCAGCTGCGGACCGAGGAAGGAGCCGCCGATGCCGATGTTGACCACGTCGGTGATCGGCTTTTCCGTGTAGCCGCGCCACAGGCCGTTGTGGATGCGCTGCACCAGTTCGGTCATCTGCCCGAGCACCCGGTGCACTTCGGGCATCACGTCCTGGCCATCGACCAGCACGCGCTCGCCGATTGGCCGGCGCAGTGCGGTATGCAGCGCCGGACGGCGCTCCGAGGCGTTGACCATGCGCCCCTCGAACAGCGCCGCGATGGCCGGGCGCAGCTGCGCCTGTTCGGCCAGTGCCAGCAGGCTGGAGAGGCTGGCCGCATCGATCAGGTTCTTCGAGTAGTCGAGAAACAGCCCGCCGCGGCTCAGGGAGTAGCGGGCGAAGCGCTGTGGATCGCTGGCAAAAGCCTCGCGCAGGCTGAAGTGTGCCAGGCGCGCGCGGTGCTCGCGCAGGGCCTGCCAGGCGGGCAGTCGGGTGGCATCCAGGGGCTGCGTGTAGTGTTCCATCGACGGACTCGCGTGAAGACTGAATGCGACAAGCCCGGAGCAGGTCCGGGCTTGTCGGGGCGGTTGTGCGGACCGGTCAGGCGACCTGCACCGGGATCGCGTGACTGGTGTGGCTGAGTTCGTTGCCGGAGTTGAAATAGAGCATCTGCGGCTGGTAGTGCGCCAGCTCAGCCTCGTTGTACTGGGCGTAGGTGCAGATGATCAGGCGATCGCCAACGCCGGCCTTGTGGGCTGCGGCACCATTGACCGAGATGATCTTCGAGCCTTCTTCGCCGCGGATCGCGTACGTGGTGAAGCGTTCGCCATTGTCGACGTTGTAGATCTGGATCTGCTCATATTCGCGGATGCCGGCCAGATCCAGCCATTCGCCATCGATGGCGCAGGAGCCTTCATAGTCGAGAACAGCGTGGGTCACTTGGGCGCGGTGCAGCTTGGCTTTGAGCATGATGCAATGCATGGCGGGTTCCTCAGCAGGCCGTGGCGTCAAGATCCACGAGCAGGTTGTCGATCAGCCGCGTGTTACCCAGGCGTGCGGCGGCGAGAATCACCCGCTGGCGATCGGCCGCAGTGGCCGGGCGCAGGGTGAGGGGATGGCAGATTTCCAGGTAATCCGGTTCGAAGCCGGCCGTGCGCAGGCGGGCCTGGCCGGCCTCGATCAATGCGGCAGGATCGCGTGCGCCGCTGCGCAGGGCGGTGGCGATCTCGTTCAAGGTGGCAAACAGCTGCGGGGCGACGGCGCGCTGCGCCGCACTCAGGTAACCGTTGCGCGAGGACAGTGCCAGGCCGTCTTCGGCGCGTACCGTGGGGGCGCCAATGATCTCGACCGGCAGGTTGAGGTCGCGTACCAGCTTGCGGATCACCGCCAGCTGCTGGAAATCCTTCTCGCCGAAGATTGCCAGGTCCGGCTGGACCATGTTGAACAGCTTGGTGACTACGGTGGCGACGCCATCGAAGTGGCCGGGGCGGCTGGCACCGCACAGGCCGCTGGAGACGCCGGGGACGCTGACCAGGGTCTGGCCGTCCATGCCGTCGGGATACATGTCCTCGACGCCCGGGGCGAACAGCAGGCTGCAGCCGGCTTCGAGCAGCTTCTCCTGATCGGCGGCGAGGGTGCGCGGGTATTTGTTCAGGTCCTCGTTGGCACCGAACTGCAGCGGGTTGACGAAGATGCTGGCAACCACGAAGTCGGCATGGCGGCCGGCCTCACGGATCAGCGCGACATGGCCTGCGTGCAGGTTGCCCATGGTCGGCACACAGCCGATACGCCGGCCGGCGGCACGCGCCGCTGCAATGGCAGCGCGCAGGTCGGCGACGGTCTTGACGGTGATCATGCGGAGAAACCGTGTTCGGGGGCGGGGAACAGGCCGTCCTTGACCGCCCGGGTGTAAGCGGCAAGGGCGTCCTGGATGCTGCCCTGGCCGATCATGAAGTTGCGCACGAACTTGGCCGGGCGCGGGTTGAGGCCAAGCAGATCGTGAAGCACCAGCACCTGGCCATCGGTGTCTGGACCGGCACCGATGCCGATCACCGGCACGCGGGCGGTGCGGCTGATTTCGGCGGCCAGCGGGCTGGGCACGCATTCGAGCAGCAGCAGAGCGGCGCCTGCCTGCTCAAGCGTCTGGGCGGCCTCGCGCATCTCCTGGGCACGGGCCTCGTCGCGGCCCTGCACCTTGTAGCCGCCAAATACGTTGACCGACTGCGGAGTCAGGCCAAGGTGCACGCAGGCCGGAATGCCGTTGTCGGCCAGCCGGCGCACGGTGTCGGCCAGCCAAGCGCCGCCTTCGAGCTTGACCATGTGTGCGCCGGCGCGCATCAGCGCGGCGCTGCTGTCCAGGGCCTGCTCGAGGGTCGCGTAACTCATGAACGGCAGGTCGGCGAGGATCAGCGCACCACGGTTGCCGCGCTTCACGCAGGCGGTGTGGTAGGCCATGTCGGTCACGCTGACCGGCAGGGTGCTGTCATGGCCCTGCAGGACGTTGCCGAGCGAATCGCCGACCAGCAATACCTCGACGCCGGCCGCGCAGGATGCGGCCGCGAAGGTGGCGTCGTAGCTGGTCAGCATGACGATCTTCTCGCCGCGCTGCTTGAGGCCGCGCAGGGTGGTGAGCGTGACATCAGGCATCTGTGATTATCCTTGTTGACGCCAGCCAGGGGCAGGCAGGGCGAACGGTTGCCTATAGTCCCGATGGGGGGTGTGGAAGTCAATTGTGCCGGACTAGCCTGCATGTACCGCGCCGGAGGGTGACAGCTCGCTCTCCGGCAGGCGCTCCAGTCCCTGGAAGGGACAGTCAGCCAGCAGGCCGGCCAGCGGACGACCGTCGGGCAGCTGCAGGTCGCTGGCAATCTCCGCCAGCGGATAGAGCACGAAGGCTCTGGCATGCATGTGGTAGTGGGGAACGGTCAGACGTTCCTCGGCCAGCTGCAACTGGCCAAACAGCAGGATGTCCAGATCGAGGGTGCGCGGCCCCCAGCGTTCGGACTTGCGGACCCGGCCATGCTGCTGCTCGATGGCCTGCAGCGCATCGAGCAGATCCAGCGGCGACAAGCTGTAGTCCAGGGCGGCCACGGCATTCACATAGCGAGGCTGATCGGCGGGGCCGAGCGGGTCACTGACATAAAAGGAGGACACCTGCTGCAGGTGACAGCCCGGAAGGCACGCCAGTGCCTTGAGGGCGGCATCCAGTTGCTGGCGCGGTTGTGCCAGATTGCTGCCAAGGCCGATGTAGACGCGCTGCATGCTCAAGCCTCTCCACCCTCGCCGCCGCTAGGTGTGCGCTTGCGGGGGCGGCGGCGCTTGCGGGCCGGTTTGCCCTCGCTGCTGCCCAGGGCACGGATCATCTGCCGGCGCTCGCTGTCGGTGACGTCTTGATAGCGCGTCCACCACTCACCCAGCCCGCCGGTCGCCTCGCCGGCACTTTCGCGCAGCAACAGGAAATCGTAACCGGCACGAAAGCGCGGATTTTCCAGCAGCAGATCAGCGCGCTTGCCCTGACGGCGCGGCAGGCGCTCCTGCATGTCCCAGATTTCCCGCAGTGGCAAGGTGAAGCGCTTGGGAATGGCTGTACGTTGACACTGCGCGCTGATCACCTCATGGGCCGCTTCTTGCAGGGCGGTCAGCGCCGGCAGACCCTCTGCCTGCAGGGCCGCAGCACGCGCCGGCAGCGCCGGCCAGAGCAGGGCGGCGAACAGGAAGGCTGGCGTCACCGGCTTGCCGATACGGATGCGCTCGTCGGTATTGATCAGGGCCTGGCGGATCAGCCGGCCGGCATACTCCGGCTCGGCCTTGAGTGCGGCCGCCGTTGCCGGAAACAGCGGGGCGAACAGCCCGTATTCACAGAGCAGCTCGAAGGTGCGCAGTCCCTGGCCTGAGAGCAGCAACTTGATGACTTCATCGAACAGCCGCGCGGCAGGGATGTCATTGAGCTGGCGGGCCAGGTTGTGGATCGGTTCGGCGCTGTGGCGCTCGATCTCAAAGTCCAGCTTGGCGGCAAAGCGTACAGCCCGCAGCATCCGTACCGGATCTTCCAGGTAGCGCTGGGTCGGGTCGCCGATCAGGCGTACCAGGCGGTTGCGGATGTCATGCACGCCGTGGGCGTAATCGAGCACCCGCTCGCTGTGGGGGTCATAGTAGAGGGCATTGATGGTGAAGTCGCGCCGCTGGGCATCGTCTTCCTGGCTGCCGTAGACGTTGTCCCGCAGGATGCGGCCGCTCTCGTTGCGTGCCGAGTGGTTGTTGTCTTCCTGCTCCTCATCCTGGGGATGATGGGCGCGGAAGGTCGCCACTTCGATGATTTCACGGCCGAAGTGCACATGAACCAGCTTGAAGCGTCGACCGATCACACGGGCATTGCGAAATTCGGCGCGCACCTGCTCGGGGGTGGCGCTAGTGGCTACGTCGAAGTCCTTGGGTGTGATGCCCAGCAGCAGGTCGCGCACGCAGCCACCGACCAGATAGGCCTGATAGCCGGCCTGTTGCAGGCGCTCGACGACCCCAACGGCATTGCGACTGATCTGCTCGCGTTGCAGGTTGTGCTGGCTGGCGGCCAGTACTTGGGGTGTGGTGCGTACAGGCCGCGCGCGGCGCAGCGGCGATCGAAGGGTCTGGAACAGCTTTTTCAGCATGGGGCTGGGATACCGGATGGTGCGGGGGGCATGAAGAACCCCTGGCGATAGCCGCGGATTCTATCACCGGCCGGCGACGATGGTGAACGCGAAGGCGTTACCCGGGTACTGCAAAGCACAAGGGGAGCCTGAGCTCCCCTTAATCGATCGTGCCTTGTTCTTGTTATGTGGACGACATGGCTGTTGTTCTTGTTGTCATCGTCCGGGCCTTGCGGCCGGGCCCAGGTCGGGGCCCAAGAACAAACGGATTGCTTTGGACGCTGATGAGTCACTGCGCAGGCCTTGCCGGTACGGGTGCTGCCTCGGGGCAGTTTTATGCTTCTCAGGCCGGTATGGGTGCAGCGCGGTGGTGGCAGTCTGTCCAAAAAAATCGGTTTGTTGCGTCTCCATTCGCTTGTTCTTGTTGTGCTGGAGCCGTTACGTCTTGTTCTTG
>CAZFFB010000133.1:0-6250 GCA_964517735.1 uncultured Pseudomonas sp. | reverse complement strand
GGGTAGGTGTAGCGCGCCAGCCAGTCGAGCAACTGCTCGCCGGCCGCGCCGATCATCCCGGTCTGCGGGTAATGAATGTGGGTGTCGATGAAGCCTGGGACGATCAGCCCATCCGGCCAGTGCTGCACGGAGGTTTCCGGCGGCAGCTGCGCCAGCAGTGTGGGCGCCTCGCCACAGGCGCGGATCAGCCCGTCCTCGACCAGCAGCAGGCCATCCTCCAGATAGCGATAGCTGGCGGCCACGCCGACCGTGGCCGGATCATCGAGGCTGTAGAGCAGGGCGCTGCGGTAGGCGGTCGGCATGGCGGGCTTCCTGGGCAGGTATCGAAGCCGGAAGTCTCCACCGCGTGATGCCGTGCTGCAACCTGTAGCGGCGGATGTGGTCGAACGGGGCAGCACATGGGTGGATCTTTATCCGCCGGGTGTTCTCTCAACCTGTCAGGCAGCAAGAGCTGCCGTGGAGCCGGATTCGTGAAGCCCCTAGCCCTTTCCTGTCTGCTGGCGCTGGTCCTGCCACTGACCGCCTGTACGGTGCCTGCCACCGAGTATCGGCCCTACTACGAGGGAGGCGAGCGACACCTGAGTGATCTGCGGCGCAGCCATGCCGGCTACTACCCGCCACCGCCTGAGGGGCGCTGGATCTGGCAGCCGGATCTGCGCCTGTATACCAGCGCCCGTGAGCCGTCACTCTATTACCGGGACGATGGCCTGTTCCTGCGCTGGAACAACGGGCGCTGGGCGCAAGCGCCGCGCTACGGCGGTCCCTGGCGCAGCCTGGATGCCCGGCGTCTGCCTGAGCCGCTGCGCGCGCGACATGGGCACGCTCGGGAGCCCGCGCGTGATCACCGAAGCCTTGTGCACGAGCAGCGGCGCCTGCAGCGTGAGCAGGCCTGGCAGCGCCAGCAGCACCTGGAGCGCCGTGAGGCGGCTCAGCGTCACCGGTTTGAGCAGCAACATCAACATCTTGAGCAGCACCGCGAGCGCCAGAAGCTCCGTCAGGAGGCTGAGCGGCGTGAATACCGCCAGCGTCAGGAGCTGCTGCGCACCCAACGCCAGCAGGAGCGTCAGCAGCGCCACGAGCAGTGGCATGGCGAGCGGCAGCGTCCGCAGTTCCCGGCGCGCCATGAGCATCCGCGCGAGCGGTGACGCCCTCTCGAGCAGGCTGCGCCACGCGGTCAGGCCGCTGTCGAGGGTCAGGCTGCTCGGCAGGTGCACGCGGTGTGGCTGAGCCGGTGCGGCGCTGCATCTGCGCGGCATGAGCGAACGTCTTGGCCTATGTGATGCTGCGCATCGGTACTCAGCCCAGCAGCCAGCCACCCAGCGCGCCGAGTGCTACCACCCACCAGACCGGCAGCTTCCACACGCTGAGGGCGAGGAAGGCCAGCAGGCACAGGGCAAAATCCTGCGCGCCAAGGATGCTGCCGGTCCATACCGGCTGGTAGAGGGCAGCGAGCAGCAGGCCGACCACCGCGGCGTTAAGGCCGCTCAGCGCCGCCTGCATGCGCGCGTGGCGGCGCAGTCCTTCCCAGAACGGCAGGGCGGCGTTCACCAGCAGGAACGAGGGCAGGAAGATCGCCACCAGGCACAGCAATGCACCGCGCCAGCCACCCGCTCCGTCCTCCAGAGCGGCGCCGAGGAAGGCTGCAAAGGTGAACAGCGGGCCGGGCACTGCCTGGGCCGCACCGTAGCCGGCGAGAAAGGCATCGGCCTCGACCAGCCCACTGGGCACTACCTCGGCCTGCAGCAGTGCCAGCACCACATGGCCGCCGCCAAATACCAGCGAACCGGCGCGGTAGAAGATGTCCAGCAGGTGCAGGGTGGGGCTGTCGTGAATGGCGGCGAGCAGCGGCAAGCCAAGCAGCAGGGCGAAGAACAGGGCGAGACTCAACAGTGCAGTGCGCCGGCTGACGCGAATCGGCAGCGACTCGTGGGCGCCGGTCTGGGCGCTGCGCGGCAGCCGCAGGCCGATGGCTGCCGCGCCGAGCAGGATGATGATCTGCCCGGCCGCGCTCGGCCAGAACAGGGCGGCGCAACAGGCCAGCCCCATCAGCGACAGGCGCGGCGCATCCGGACACAGACTGCGGCCCATGCCCCACACCGCCTGGGCGACCACCGCTACGGCGACCACCTTGAGGCCCTGCAGCAGCCCGGCAGGCAGCGCATCGCCCCACAGCGCCAGCCCTTGGGCGAGGGCAAGCAGCGCCAGTGCCGAGGGCAGGGTGAAGCCCAGCCAGGCGGCCAGCGCACCGGCCTGTCCGGCCCGGCTCATGCCGATGGCGATGCCCACCTGGCTGCTCGCCGGGCCGGGCAGAAACTGGCACAGTGCGACCAGATCGGCATAGCTGCGCTCGCCGAGCCAGCCGCGGCGCTGGACGAATTCCGTGCGAAAGTAGCCAAGATGAGCAACCGGGCCACCAAAAGAGGTCAGGCCCAGGCGCAGGAAGATCAGGAAGACCTGCCAGGCGCGGGTGGCCGGGGTGCAGGGCATGGACATGCGTGTGCAGGCTCCAAGGATAACGGATGGCCGCACAGTCTAGGCAGCCTGTATGACAGCCTCAATGACAGACGAGGTACGCGGCGCCATCGGGGGCGCCGGGCGCTGTGCTAGACTGCGCTGCCCGCATAATCCGTCCCCTCTGGCCCGATGATCCTGTCGCCTGCTTTTGCCGCCGCGCCGCCGCTTGTCGTCTCCTGCTGCCTCTGCTGCGGGGTGTTTTCATGCGTCTGACATGCATCCGTCTGGCCGGTTTCAAGTCGTTCGTCGATCCGACCACGGTGAGTTTTCCGAGCAACATGGCGGCGGTGGTTGGTCCCAATGGCTGTGGCAAGTCGAACATCATCGACGCCGTGCGCTGGGTGATGGGCGAGAGTTCGGCGAAGAACCTGCGCGGCGAGTCGATGACCGACGTGATCTTCAACGGCTCCAGCAGCCGCAAGCCGGTCGGGCAGGCGTCCATCGAGCTGGTGTTCGACAACAGTGACGGCAGCCTGGGCGGCGAGTATGCCGCCTGGCGCGAGATTGCCATCCGTCGCCGGGTGACCCGCGATGGGCAGAATGCTTACTTCCTCAACGGCACCAAATGCCGGCGCCGCGACATCACCGATATTTTCCTTGGCACAGGCCTTGGCCCGCGCAGTTACTCGATCATCGAGCAGGGGATGATTTCCCGGCTGATCGAGGCCAGGCCCGAGGATCTGCGCCATTTCATCGAGGAAGCAGCCGGCATTTCCAAATACAAGGAACGCCGCCGCGAGACCGAGAATCGCATCCGCCGCACCCAGGAAAACCTCGAACGCCTCGCTGACCTGCGCCAGGAGCTGGAGCGTCAGCTTGAGCGCCTGCAGCGCCAGGCCCAGGCCGCCGAGAAGTACCGCGACTACAAGGCTGAGGAGCGCCAGCTCAAGGCCGAACTGGCCGCGCTGCGCTGGCGGGCGCTGGATGAGCAGGTGCGCGCGCGCCAGGCGGTGATCCGTGATCAGGAGGTCGCGCTGGAAGCGCTGATCGCCGAGCAGCGCAGCGCTGACGCCAGCATCGAGCGGCTGCGCGACGGTCATCACGATCTTTCCGAAGCCTTCAATCAGGTGCAGGGCCGCTTCTATGCGGTCGGCGGCGACATTGCCCGGCTCGAACAGGCGATCCAGCACGGCCAGCAGCGCCTGCGCCAGTGGCAGGACGATCTGCGCGAAGCCGAGCAGGCCCGTCAGGAGACGGCCGCCCACCTGCAGCAGGATCGTGAATTGCTGGACAGCCTCGATGAGGAGCTGGCCATGCTCGAACCCGAGCAGGCGCTGGCCGAGGCGGCGGCCGAGGAGGGCGGCGCGGCACTCGAAGACGCCGAGGCGGCACTGCACGTCTGGCAGGAACAGTGGGATGTCTTCAGTCAGCACAGCGCCGCGCCGCGCCGTCAGGCCGAGGTGCAGCAGGCACGCATCCAGCAGCTCGAACAGGCACTGCAGCGGCTGGTCGAGCGCCAGCGCCGGCTCGATGAGGAGCGCCGTCAGCTGGGCGATGATCCGGCCGCTACGCAGATCGACGCGCTGGACGAGGCGCTGGCGGCAGGAGAGCTGCAGCTCGAAGCCCTGCAGGATGCCGAGCAGCAGCAGGTCGATGCCCTGCAGCAGCTGCGCGAGACCCTGCAGCAGGCCACCCGCGCACAGCAGCAGAGCCAGGGCGAACTGCAGCGTCTTGAGGGTCGGCTGGCCTCGCTGGAGGCGCTGCAGCAGGCGGCGCTGGATCCTGGCAGCGGCGCGACGGACTGGCTGCGCGAGCAGGGCTTGCTGGAACGCCCGCGTCTGGCCGAAGGGCTGCGCGTCGAGCCGGGCTGGGAGCGGGCTGTGGAAAGCGTGCTGGGCCGTGATCTGCAGGCGCTGCGCCTTGATGACTTTGCCGGGCTGGATCTGGACGCTTTCACCCAGGGCGAGCTGCGTCTGGGCTGCGCGGCGAGCGCTCGCGTGCTGCCCGGCAGCCTGCTGGACAAGGTGCGCGCGCCGGTCGATCTGTCTGCCTGGCTGGGCCGGGTGCGTGCGGTTGAATCGTGCGACGAGGCGCTGGCTGGCCGTGCGGCGCTCGGCGAGGGCGAGAGCCTGATCAGTCGTGACGGGTGCTGGGTGGGCCGGCATTTCCTGCGCCTGTCTCGCGGCAGTGAAGCCGACAGCGGTGTTCTGGCCCGCGCCGAGGAGCTCGAACGGCTAGACGCTGAGCGCGCCACACGGCTGGCGCAGCTGGAGGCTGGCGAGCAGCAGCTGGCTGAACTGCAGGAGCGTCAGCAGCACGCCGAGCAGCAGCGCGAGCAGCTGCGTCGGCAGATCCAGGAGGTTTCCCGCCTGCAGGGCGAGCAGCGTGCCCGGCTCTCCGCGCTGCAGGCGCGTCACGAGCAGCAGGCGCTGCGGCGCCGGCGTCTTGATGAGGAGCTGGCCGAGCTGGCCGGGCAGCATGCCCTGGAAGTCGAACAGCTTGGTGAGGCACGCCTGCAGCTGGAGGAGGCGCTGGAAGGCATGGCCAGCGACAGCGAGCGGCGCGAAGTGCTGCTGGAGCGCCGCGAGGTGCTGCGCGAAGGTGTCGAGCGGCTGCGTCAGGAGGCCCGTCAGCACAAGGAACACGCCCATCAGCTGGCCCTGCGCCTTGGTGCGCTGCGTGCCCGGCAGGCTTCGACCCGCCAGGCGCTGGAGCGACTGGAGCTACAGGCGGTGCGGCTGGTGGAGCGCTGCGAGCAGCTCAGTCTCAATCTTGAGGAAGGCGACGAGCCGCTGCAGGAGTTGCGCCTGCGCCTGGAGGAACTGCTCGAGCGGCGTCTGGCGGTGGACGAGGAGATGCGTCTGGCGCGGCTGGCCCTTGATGAGGCTGATCGTGAGCTGCGCGATGCCGAGAAGCGCCGTATTACGGCCGAGCAGCAGGCCCAGCTGCTGCGCGGCCAGCTTGAGGCGCAGCGACTCGACTGGCAGGGGCTGAGCGTGCGGCGCACGGCGCTGGAGGATCAGCTGCAGGAGGACGGCGCGGAGCTGGCCAGCCTGCTCGCCGCGTTGCCGACCGAGGCCGCCGAAGTCGAATGGGAGAGCCGCCTGGGTCAGCTGGCGGCGCGCATCCAGCGGCTCGGGCCGATCAACCTGGCGGCCATCGACGAATACCAGCAGCAGTCCGAGCGCAAGCGCTACCTGGATGCGCAGAACGACGATCTGGTCGAGGCGCTGGAGACCCTGGAGAGCGTGATCCGCAAGATCGACCGGGAAACCCGCAGCCGCTTCAAGGACACCTTCGAGCGGATCGACGAGGGACTGCGCACGCTGTTCCCCAAGGTGTTCGGCGGCGGCCAGGCCTGGCTGGAACTGACCGGCGAGGACCTGTTGGATACCGGGGTGGCGATCATGGCGCGCCCGCCAGGCAAGAAGAACAGCACCATTCATCTCTTGTCCGGCGGCGAGAAGGCATTGACCGCCATCGCGCTGGTGTTCGCGATCTTCCAGCTCAACCCGGCGCCGTTCTGCATGCTCGACGAGGTGGATGCGCCGCTGGACGACGCCAACGTTGGCCGTTATGCGCGGCTGGTCAAGGAAATGTCGGAGCAGGTGCAGTTTATTTATATCACCCATAACAAGATCGCCATGGAAATGGCGGAGCAGATGATGGGGGTGACCATGCAGGAGCCGGGCTGCTCACGGCTGGTTTCCGTCAACCTCGAAGAAGCCGTGGCGCTGGCCGAGCAATAGAAGTGTTACAAAAGGGTGCACATTGGACATTATGATTTGTTAGAATG